>JAFUAW010000014.1 GCA_017460485.1 Lachnospiraceae bacterium
AGTGTCGGTCGGAGTTATGGTTGGCGATAAGGTCAGTGTCTTGCCGACATTCAGGCTGGCGGTAGATTTGTTCAATGTGATCTTGGTTGCCAATTGTTTGACTGTAATCTTGCATGCAGCAGATTTCTTGCTTCCGTCCGCGGCAGTACAAGTAATGGTAGCTGTACCGGCTTTTTTGGCAGTTACTTTACCGGAAGAGTTAACGGTTGCAACAGCTGTATTCGAACTCTTCCATGTTACTTTGGTATTCGTTGCGTTCTTTGGTGTGACGGTTGGCGATAAGGTAAGTGTCTTACCGGTATACAAGGTTGCGGATGACTTGTTTAATGTAATCTTAGTGACAGGAACTGATTTGATCGTCAAAGTTACATGCATCAGAATCGCATTATTGTTACTATCGGTTCCGCAGTTATAATCGTAAGTTATATCCCTGACAGATGATTTGGTTAATGTTAATGTAGTACCGGATAAGGAGGCTCCTTTTACGTTCGTAATCTTCCTGGCATCAAATCCGCTGATTGTGCTTAGATCAAATTGGTTGATCGATGTTTCTGTATAAGAACAGGTTTGTTCAGATAGAGAGGTAGTTGCAAAATCATAATACGGATATTCTCCATCGGTTAATACTTGAAAATTATCGGTCATACTGAGTGTAGTATTCTTCGACAAATCCAGATGACTTATCTGATTATTATCACAATATAGTAGATAGAGCGATGTATTCTTTGACAGATCCAGATCTGTGAGCATCATGTGCCGGCATTCCAGCAGGTATAATTCTGTATTCTTTGACAAGTTAAGTGTTTGAAGCTGGTTGCCGCCGCAAATCAAGGTATTCAGATGCGTAAGCATGGTTACATCAAGTGTGCGGATCTGATTTTTGGAGCAGTCAAGATCATACAGTCCTGTGTTAGCATGAAGATCCAGAGCAGACAGCTTGTTATTTCTGCATTCAAGGCTGTCAAGCAGTGGATTCGATGTAAGTTTCAGACTTGTTAAGGCATTATCACTACAATTTAATAATGCCAGATTCGGAGTATTTGTAACATCCAGGGATGTCAGTAAATTGTTGCCACATTCCAGATATTCCAGTGCAGAATTATTACTGAGATCTAGTGTTTTTAATTTGTTAGAACTACAGTCCAGTTCCAGAAGGATGGTACAATTGCTGATATCTAATGTTGCCAGAGAATTATTACTGCAATTAAAATATTCCAAATCTGTATTATTCTTAAGATTCAGGGTTTTGATTTGATTGTTATCGACACAAAGTGATGATAGCTTTGAGTTGTTTGTAAGGTTCAAGTTCCTGATCTGATTGCTGCTGCAGTCAAATGTTGCCAGCTCCGTAAGGTTACTTATGTCCAGAGTAGTCAGTTGATTATTATTGCAAATCAGGTTGGTCAGATGACTTGTCTCTCCCAAGGTTAATTCCTTAATCTGATTGTTGCTGCAATCAAGGGTTTGGAGATCTGGATGACTGCTGATATCCAATTCTGTCAACCGGTTTCCGGAGCATTCTAATTTTCTGATTGCCGTAAAGTATTCGATTCCTTCCAGTGAGGATATATTCATGTTCTTAACGGATATGGTAGTTGTGGACACCAGTTCGCGAATGCTTAGAATTCCGTCATTGTTCTTATCAAATTGGGATACATATTCGCAAAATACAGGGTCCGTAAAATAAGTTGCATTCGTTTCAACAGCAGTAACGGTCACTTCACAGGAAGCAGATACACCGCTTTCATCATTCGCAGTACAGGTAATGGTGGCAGTTCCTCCTCCGATAGTAGTTATTATACCGGAATTGTCAATTGTGACAACAGATGTATCATTGCTTGTCCATGTTACGCTCTTATCAGTAGCTCTGTTTGGAGCGATAGAAGCTGTCAGTCTTTCTGATTGACCGAATATTAAGTTGACACTTGTACGGTTTAATGTAATTGTTTCAACAAGGTAGATCGGATCGGTTACAGATATCTCACAAGTGGCTTGTGCATCTCCATCATCGGCAGAAGCACAAGTAATTGTAGTATTGCCGGCTTTTCTGGCATTCACTGCGCCGGATGAAGATACGGTTGCAACTGTTGGATCGGTACTGCTCCAAGTTACCTTTGTGTTGTTGGCAAAGCTTGGTGTTACGGATGCCGTAAGGGTTACGGTATCGCCCGGATGCATATCCAAAGATGAATGATCCAGTGTGATTTCATCAAGGTAGATGCCGGTAAGGTTCATGGTAACATTCATGGAGATTGGATTATCATTACCGTCAACACCGCAATCATAGGTATAGGTTATTTTTTTATCGGAGATAGAAAGGATTGCATCTTCCAGAGTACCTCAGGTAAGATTGGAGATCTTGTCTGTCCGCAGTCCCGTGATGGTGTCAAAATCAAATTCATGAACTCCGGTAACGGCACTGAAGCAAGTCTGCGGCGATACAGTTATTTTCCCATTATTGGTGCCTAAACTTGCATTGGACAGATTCAGGTAATGAAGCTGATTATTTGCACAGTTAAGAGTAATCAGATTCTCAGCATTGCTGACATCCAAATCGGTCAGCGCGTTACTTTGGCAGTACAATGTCTCCAGCTGATCGTTGATGATCAGGGAGGCTAATTTGTTACTGTTGCAGCTTAAGGAAGTCAGAGAGGTATTCTGAGCGGTATTTAAGGAAGTTAGAGAGTTTTCCGTCAGAATCAATCGGGTAAGATCCGTCAAATGACTGGCATCAAACTCGGTCAGCTTGTTGTTGCGTGCGTGAATATCCGTCAACTTATTGATCGTACCGAGTGTAATAGCTTCAAGATCGTTATAGTAGCAATGTAATGTCTGAAGTTCTTCACAGTCGCTGATATCCAAAGAAGTGAGAGAACAGTTCTGACAGTACAGCTCTACAAGAGCGGCATCTCCGCTCACGTTCAAAGAAGATAAAGCATCACTATCATTGCATTTCAAAGTGACAAGCGCGGTACAGCCGCTTGCGTCAAGAGACTCTGCGGTTCTGTTTAATGTTAAGTCCAGATATGTCAAGTTCGTATTATGGATGGTAAATGACTCTAAGGAATTATTGTGGCAGCTAAGATATTGCAGCACTGTATTGGCAGAGGTGTCAAGGCTTGTCAGTTGGTTGTTGTTGCATTCTAATTTCGTCAGAAGAGTATTATGGCTTACATCAAGAGATGTGATCGGATTGTTGGAACAGCGGAGCAGTGTCAGCTTAGTATTTGTATCCACATTCAGACTTTCTAATTGATTGCTTGTACAATCAAGTACTTCCAACTCTGTGTTCTGACTAAGATCAAGTTCGGTCAGAGAATTTTGGTAACAATTCAGGTTCTTTAACTTGGTATTCTGACGGAGATCAAGCTCAGTCAGAGAATTAAAACTACAAGTCAGCTGCTCCAAATTCGTGAAATATTCAATACCGGTTAGATCTGTTAATCCCCTTTCATAAAGAAAAAGCTGGGTAATGGCTTCTGTTTCATCAGAATCTAAGGAACCACTGCTGTCTTTATCAATATTTGTCGTAATGTAAGTCCGGAATACTTCATCCGGGAAGTTGGTTTCGTCAATAACAATTTCATCTCCGATAGTGTCAGCGGATAAAGGTATCTCTTCTACAGTTGTAATGTCTTCCGCAAATACCGGGCATCCTGTGCCGGCAAACGATGTAATGGTCAACATAGCACTCATCGTCAGCGCAGTAATTGTTCTTCCTCTCTTCATATTGTTACCCTCCATGGTTGATTACATATATACTTGATCAAGTATCTACTAATTATTTATTTTAATATATCAGCCGTATTTTTTCAATAAACATAATGATGAAATATATATTAAATGCGGTATATGCAATACAAATGTAGGATGTTCGAAGTAAAAGAATTGATTATTCCCGGGCCGAGTGCTAGACTACAAAGAGTAGTTATGAGGTGGAATGGGAAGTTACAACAATGAAGAGTAATTATGAACGCGCCAAATTCATACGGAATTATTGGCTGATCGCGGGAGCTGTGCTGCTTCTTGCGGTCGGCTTTCTTCTCTTTGCATGGGGAGAGCTAGATTACCGGCATTATATTATTATGGGCATTCTGTGTGTGGGATTGATCGTTATTTTTATTGTCTCTTATCATCAGATGAATTCTATTTATCATGATCTCGAGGATATGTCGCAGTCCATGAATGATCTGATCATAAATGAAGAGCAGAATCCGGAGGAGGTCTATCGGGAGGGAGCTGTCGGAATTCTTTACAGTAATTATTATAAATTAGTACGGGCACTGCAGGACAGCAGGAATCGGGAGAAGGACGAGAAGATATTCTTAAGGGATATCATATCGGATATTTCCCATCAGTTGAAGACACCGCTGACTTCCCTGAATGTATTTATGGATCTGCTGTTAGAGGATAAGGTAACAGATCCGGAGAAACGGAAGCAGATCCTGCATGAAGCAGAGAATCAGTTAGACCGTATGGAGTGGATGGTTCTGTCGATGCTGAAGCTGGCGAGGATTGAAGCAGGGGCGATCCAATTTGAGAAAAAGGAGTACATGACCCGTGCGTTGTTGATGGAAGCCGTGGAGAGCGTACGGCTGCTTGCCGGGAAGAAGGAGCAGACGATTCTGCTTACATGCCCGGAGGATTCTATTATTTTCTGTGATGGCGACTGGCTGGTGGAGGCTGTGATCAATCTGCTGAAAAATGCCTCGGATTATTCGGATGAGCATAAGGAGATCCGCGTGGAACTGGAAGAGACGAATATCTATACACGGATTTATATTAAGGATGAGGGAACCGGCATTGCCGAAGAGGAGATCCCGAATATTTTCAAGCGCTTTTATCGCGTGAATAATACTGTGAATCCGAACAGTGTGGGAATCGGTCTGTCTCTGACCAAATCCATTATTGAAGGCATGGGTGGAAGGATCAGCGTGAAGAGTGAAGTCGGAAGCTATACCTGGTTTATGATTACCTTTGTAAAATAGGGAAATCAGATATTCACCCGCTGTCTTTATAGAAATAACCGTTTTATGGTTAGTTCTGTTTGTTAAAAAATTTCCTGCTTACCCCATTTTTTACTTCATAGTTCTCGTAATAATGAATAGAAGGATATCATTCAGCAACATGCTGAGTCCGGATCATTTATTATTAAGGAGGACATGATTATGAGAAGAAAGAATTTAAAATCAATTGCAGCATTAACGGCAGTCGGTGTTACAACCGTAGGAATGACAGTGACCGCGTTTGCGGCTCCGGGACAGGGGACATCCAATGAAGAATCCGGTGGTAATCTTTTCGGTATGGAAGCAGGAATGCAGCCGGGTGGAGAAGCACCGAGCGGTGAGAGACCGGAGCTTCCGAACGGAGAGGAACCGGGTGGAGAAGTGCCGAGCGGTGAGAGACCGGAGCTTCCGAACGGAGAGGAACCGGGTGGAGAAGCACCGAGCGGCGAGAGACCGGAGCTTCCGGATGGAGAGGAACCGGGTGGAGAAGCACCGAGCGGCGAGAGACCGGAGCTTCCGGATGGAGAGGAACCGGGTGGAGAAGCACCGAGCGGTGAGAGACCGGAGCTTCCGGATGGAGAGGAACCGGGTGGAGAAGCACCGAGCGGTGAGAGACCGGAGCTTCCGGATGGAGAAAAGCCTGATGAGATGCCGGATGGTATTCCGGTTGAGGGTATTCAGAATGTGATCAGTACGATCGAGGATGAAACTGTCCGAAACAGTGTTCAGAATAAATTGGATGCATTTACTTCAGCACTTGATGCTGAGAAGGAAGCATTGGATGCCGGTAATCTGACCGAGGAAGAAGCAGAGGAGTTACGAAGCAGTGTAGAAGAAGCAAGGAAGGCTTTGAACGAGGCGTTAGAAGCACAGGATATTGATATTGCTGAATTCAAGGCACCGGAAGGCGAGAGACCGGAGCTTTCAAGCGGAGAGGAACCGAGTGGAGAAGCACCAAGTGGCGAGAGACCGGAGATTTCGAGTGGAACACAGCCGGGATTTTGGAATAAGATTATGGATTTCTTTAAGGGTATCGGAGAGAAAGCGGCAGCATTATTTCAATCATAAAACTTGTAAGGTTAGATATAATGATACCATGAGCAGGGCTGACCGGTGGTTAGCCTTGCGTTCTTTCTAAGAGAATTGTATAGTGAGAGAGTAGAATGGCAGTGGATATTAGAAGACAGAAAGAACAGAGGTTGAAGTATGGATAACAGTCGGGAGCAGGAGAATCTGCGAATCATGGAAATTGCACAGGATGAAAGGCTTAAGAACGAATTCCTAAGCATGGAGCAGACCCATATCCTGCGTCTGACTTCGAAGGTTCTTAAGAAATCTGTTACGACCAGTGATGATGAATGGTCGGTCGCTTTGCTGGCTGTCTCTCAGGCGATGGATCATTATGATATTGATAAGGGAGATTTTTGGAATTATGCTGCTCTTGTAATCCGGAGCCGGATTTTTGATGAATATCGAAAGCGAAAGAAGGGTGAAGTTCTGGTAAGTCCTGATGTATTCTCCGGCGGAGTCGATCAGGATGATCCGGAAGTCGGAATACAGAATGAGATCCAACAGAAGTATGTGAAAGAAGCAGATATACAGGAGCAGAAGGCGTTGCAGGACGAGATCCTGCTATTGACGGAGGAACTACAGGACTATCATATTTCGTTTTTTGAGTTGGCAATGAATACGCCGAAAGCAGATAAGACAAAGAATGTATGTCGAGAGATTATCCGCGCAATTTTTCTTCCGCCACCGCTCATGGCGGAAATCCGTAAGACGAAGACATTGCCGGTTAAGGAGATCCTGAAACGGTATCATTTTTCCAGAAAGATATCCGACCGCTACCGCAAGTATCTGATTACGGTTGCTTTAATTCTGGACGGAGATTATCCGGGACTTAACGAATATGTGAGCTGTTACAGATAAGCTGATAAGGAATTACAGTAAGCATGGAAAGGAGGAATCACAGATGAAGGCAGTTGTAATGGAACTCCGGGATCAACAGGCGGCAGTTCTGACTGTTGACGGCAGCTTTGAGATCGTTGCAGATCAAGGTTATACTCTTGGACAGACGATTCAGGTTGAGGAGTCGGATTATATTACGGCATCTTGCCATAATGATATAGAACATGAGAATGATAAGCCGGACTTTAAGAAACGATCCAATAGAACTGCGGTAAGGACAGGCTGGCGTATCCCGAGAGCAGTGGCAGCAATTCTGATCTGTGTCTTGCTGGCAGGCGGTATTACAACTTATGCAGTACCATACAGTACTGTGTCGATCGATGTAAACCCGTCTTTTGCATTGTCTTTAAATATGTATGATCGGATTCTGGCAGTTAATGCATATTCGGAGGATGATCAGGAAGCCGCGGAGAGTCTTCAGGAGCAATTGAAGGGTAAGACACTTGCAGAGGGTGTTGAAATGACCTTGGATTTTTTTGACGGACAGAGTTATCTGGAGGATGGAACATCGGAAGTAGTGACTTCGGTAAGCTCTCATTTCGGACGAAATGAGAGGCTGCAGAATGTTATGAAGCAATCCGTTGAGTCTTGGAATCTGACTCAGTCCAATGATCAAAAAGATTCTCAGGTTATATTGGATATGGTAGAGCTTGATGAGGATCTTATTAATGAGGCAGAGGACTTAGGTGTCAGTCCGGGGAAGCTGGGTAAGGTAAAGCAGCTTCAGGAATCGGCGGATAATCCTTCTGAGATCAATACGGATGAGTGGCTGAATCGTCCGATACGGGATATCGAGCAGAAGCTGCAAACGGAATCGAGAGAACCGGATCCTATGGGAACCCCGCCGGGAATAATGCATCCAAACGGCGAGGATACTCCTTCGGATCTGAATCCTCCAAATGATGAGAACGCTCCTTCGGATCTGATTCTTCCTGATAACATAGATAATCCTTATGATTCAGGTTCTACAGATTATAAAAATATTCCAGAGGGTACCATGAATCCGGACGGTGTTGGTATACCGCCGGAGGAGAGAAATCCGGACGATGTGGGTCCGGTACCGGAACAGGATAATCCCGATAAGACGGATGCTCCACCGGGAATCAATATTCCGGACGGAATCGGCGGACCGCCGCAGTTAAATGATCCGGGTGGAAGCTGATTCCGAATGTTCGTAGAATTGCGAGAGTTTCGCAGAAACGGAGCAATTCGTATCATCAGTTGGGGGAAAAATACCTTTTGACCCCAACATCATAATAAATAAGCAGTCAGAAAAAGTATCATATATAGTTGCGGACCTAGAAAAATCAACTAAAAACGCGAAAAATGCGATTGAATGTTGCCTTGAGAGTTGATATAATATTATTATCTATATGTATAACTGTAATATGAGAATATAGGGTGACAAAGGGTATTATTCAGGTGAATTATTAACATATAGAGTGCCGATCAGTGAACATTAGGGGGAAAGGCTTGAATGATTGAAGGAGGCAGCATATATGAGTATTAGGTGGAAGGTTGTTCTGATTGCGGTAGTACCGAGTGCGGTAATTACCGGACTTACATTGTTCTTGATCTTGGGACCGGCCGGTATCAGCCCGGCACTTAAGATTGTGATCCTGTTGGCGGCGTTGGTTCTGGCAACCGTAATGATCTTAATCTTTGCAGGAAGCATCAGTAAGGATGTGAACAGCTGTGTAGACGGCATGCGACAGGTGGCAGCCGGCAATTTGAATGCCGAGATCGATGATCGGGCAACTAACCGTGGAGATGAGATCGGCGCAATGGCCCGTTCTTTAGCCGGCCTTCGGGATGAACTGAAATATATGTTTCAGGAAATTACAGAACATACGAATTCTCTGTTAGAGTCAGCGGAAGCCTTATCTGATACCGCCCAGAAAGATTTGACGGCAGTGAATGGCGTTGAGAGGGCGGTAGAAGGCATTGCAGATGGTGCAGGTCATCAGGCGCATGATGCGCAAAGTGCTTCTGAAAGTGTGCATATCATGGGGACCATGATCGAGGAGACGACGAGGGAGGTTGCCAATCTGAACGCGACTGCAGATGGTATGCGGTCGTCCAGTAAGCAGGCAAGTAATTCTTTGGTACAGCTCCGTAAGATCAATGATGAGGTAAAGGATGCCATTGATCTAATCTATGAACAGACGAATCGGACAAATGCATCTTCTCAGAAGATCCGCGAGGCTACCCAGTTGATCAGTTCTATTGCTGAGGAGACCAATCTATTATCCTTAAATGCAAGTATTGAAGCTGCGAGGGCAGGGGAACAGGGACGTTCTTTCGCGGTTGTTGCCAATCAGATCCAGAAGCTGGCAGATCAGTCCAATGAGTCTGCGGATGCCATTGATAAGATCATCAATGCTTTGATTGATGACTCCAATGAGGCGGTTGCTACCATGGAGAAGGTAAAGGAGATCATCAATAATCAAAGTGAGAATGTGGTTAATACAGAGAACATTGTCGGCGAAGTTATGGAAGGAATCGAGGCTTCCATTCACGGCATTGAGGCGATCGAGGGTAAGACCGTGGAGTTAAATGACGCCAGATCTTCCATCATCGATGTCGTGCAGGGATTGTCGGCTGTTGCCGAGGAGAATGCGGCAAGTACGGAGGCAACTTCTACAGCCGCGCATGAAGTGGAAGAAAGCTTTAATGAAGTTCTGCAATCTGCGGAAGTGGTTAAGAGCGTTGCGGATGAGATCGCGGAAGTTATGAGCGGATTTCAGATTTAATAATACGCAGTTCTCCGGCTGACGGTTAGGGAGCGGAGTGTCTGGGTAAAAATACTTATTCATGTACATTTTGTATAAATCTTGTATAATTTTCATATAAAATACACAATATATAGTAGAAAAAAGGAAGTTTGCAAAAAGTGAACTTCCTTTTTTTACCCCGCTTAATAGTTAATTTGCAAAAAAAGTCGAAAAAAACGGGGGAAATTTTGTGATTTTGCATAAAAAAGCATTTTCAAATCGGATTTCAAGTGGTATAATACTTGTATCATGCGCAGAAGGGGTGACGACTTATGATTAAGAAGGAAATGATAGCAATGCTTCTGGCTGGTGGACAAGGAAGCCGTCTTGGCGTTCTGACTTCACAATTAGCAAAGCCGGCCGTTGCTTTCGGTGGTAAGTATAAG
>JAFUAW010000145.1 GCA_017460485.1 Lachnospiraceae bacterium
CCAAGATACACCAACATATACAAGCCTACCAGCAGCTGAACGATTCGTCTTGCATACTTATACTTCTTGATAAACAGAAATATGCCTAACGAAATAGAAACGCCAATATAACTGAAATTAAACAGATAAAACAAATTATCCTTCGTCAACCATAATGTAATTGCCACCGCTTCAAACACTGCCAACATAATGAATGGTAACGCATACTTTTTCATCCTTGCTCCTCCACCGATTCCAATCGTCTTATTATTCCTTCATCAACTGTACCTGCATCGCACAGGAATTCTCAAATTATCCGAACTCTTTGAAAAAGCTCACATGCCCGGGCAGCTCATGAAACCCTCTCTTTTGATAAAACTCATACGCTGGCTTATCATTCTCGGTCTGAAGAAATATCCCTGACAACCCTCGCTTCTTATTATCTTCTTCGATCAATTCCAAAAAATGAGACCCAACACCCTGTCCCTGACAATCCGGATCAACAAATAATTCATCCAGATAATATTCCGTACCCTGCCACCAATGCTTAATATGACCTATCGAAACCGCACACATCTTTCCCTCAATCATAAGACCGTAATTCAGCGGGCGATATGCATATGAGATTTCCTTCATATATTCTGTTAATTGATCTGTATCGCTCCAGTCATCATTCCAAGGAGCCATTTCAAATGCTTTTTTATATAATTCTGCCATTTGCGGCAGATAAGAATCATCCAAAACTATTAACTGTTCGTTCATACGTCCCTCCCGATCACTTAAAGTCCGTTGTATGTCTTATGATTAATCTATCCGCTTATGGGATATACTGCTAATTCAAATAATCTCTTACATTAAGGCTTTCATCTGTACGTTGTTCATCATCTATGATTCCGGGAACCAATTCGGTAACATACGCTTCCCCAGATATCGGATCAATATAGTAACGTGTTTCTGATCCCGTATAAGACCTATACAGAACAACTATTTCATTCGATTCATTTGTGGTAACATCCCAATAAATTGTATATTCGTCCGAATCCACCTCGTTTTTCAAATCCGGGTTGTTAATGAAACAATAATTTTTTATTGCCTCAAGTGCCTGCTCTTGTGTAAGAGTACTTGTCTGTTCATTCTCAGCAAGCGGGACTAATTCACTTTGCGACCCGCTATCCTTTTGGTCACCTGAACTGCATGCAGTCAAGAGAAAGATCATACAACATAAAATCAGTAATAATAATTTCTTATTCATAAACAATTCTCCCTTTATTCCTCATATACAATAAAGATTACTACCGATATTTTTCATATGGTTTGACCGGTATCTGCCTGCCTTCCTCTATCTGATAATAGGTATCATCATATCCAAGCAGGAGCAATTTTCCGTGTTTGTATACCGATCCATCAATATAGTAGTGACTTGCGCCATCATAATATATATCATGAAATGCCTTGTCTCTTGCAATATCGCCTGTACCAACATGTCCTGCGATCACAGTCTTGCAAAATGTTCCCAAAGACGCAGGAAACTTCCACAGAAAGATCTCATCTCCTGTTCCCCACTCCCAGTATTCTTCCGCATCCTCATCTACGCCTGCATGAACAAATATCTGTGTATCTGTTTGGTAAAAGCTCTTCATGGACCTGATCCATCTGATCAGATCATTGTTTGTTTCAAGAACCATCTTTACAGCCAGAATATTCAATTCTGAAAAGGAAGCTTTTCGTTCCATTTCCGTCAGTTGACGAAGCTGATCATCTGTTATCAGCGTTCGAAGCGTGTTATATCCATACACCGAATCTGTTTTCATCCATGAATCATAGGATAATGCTTCCATGATCGGTTCATAATCCTTCTTGAAATCATCGATCCACTCCAAAAGCATTGCTTCATGATTACCTTTTAATACAATAACCTTCTCTTCTCCGTATTCTTGTTGTAGATGATACAGATATCGCAGCACCTGCCCTGACGCCTTCCCATAGTCGATATAATCTCCAAGAAAGACTATGCGATTATCGCCGCCAAGATCCACCAGCTTCATCTTCCTATTCAATTGTTCCATACAACCATGGATATCACTCATAGCATAAATCATATATGCGTTTCCTCCATCCTGTTATACCGAGAATCTCAGTGATCCGCGCCTTCTGTAATCGTCCCTGTCCTTATCGGCTTCTTCTTCATTAATCCGACAAGGAACATGATGATTATTACGATTCATTCACAAGCTTACCCGTCATATGATCCGGAATGAGCTCTAAGCACTGGACTCTCGGAAAGGCATTCGTCATTTCCTTTTCCAGATACGCCTGATCATCCGTGAATTTCTTAACGAGTGCCTCACAGATCCGGCGTGCCTTAGCTTCCTCCTCTACGAGCCGTATCCGTCCGAATATAACAACACTTTTGATATTTAATGCCCACTCGCCATCCTTACGGTATCCCTCGTCATACACGCAGTAGCATACCTTATCACAGGCCTTGATCGCATCCATCTTATGACCTTCCTTTGCTCCGTGAAAATAAATCCGTCCATCCTCTTCACAATACCAGTGATCCATCGGAATCCCGTATGGATATCCATCCTCGCCAATCATGGATAAGACACCCCTTTTCGTGCTCTTCAAGACCTCCACGCATTCTTCCTCCGTAATCTGTTGCTTATATCTTCTCATTGTTCTGAACATCTTCTTCGCAATCCTCCTATATGCTTCTTCCATCTATCCTATCTACAATACCGTATACCCCGCATCCTCCAAAGCCTTCATTGCCCGTTCGTAATTCTCATCCTTTACCAGAATATAATCCGTATTATAGGTAGATACCGCAAAGATACCGATCTGATTCTCTGCCAGAATCCCGGAGATCTTAGAGAGAATCCCAATTAGCGAAAAATCAAGCTCTCCCTGAATACGGAAGGCTTTCCATCCGTCTTCGCGAGCCGTCGTCTTCTCCGGTACCTGCTCAGTCGGGCAGACAAGAGACAGCTCTTCATCTGTCTTACCAATAAAATAAAAATCGATATCCAGATCCTTTATGGAATCGATCTTACATACCGACAGATCATAGTCTAATCTTTTCAACTCCATATCCATCTCTTCCTTTCACGCACACCGATCTACTTCTATTCCATATCAAATATACTCATCTGCTGATATCGTTCCGGAAGTTCATTCAGATACTGAAAGCACGCCTCCGGCGCAGAGTACAGCCCATGTTCATCACAGATCTCATGAAAGACCTTCCACAGCTCCTTGGAATTCGGGCTGGTAAGCTCATACGCGCTGCCGTAGCTTTTCATATATCTGCTTGTAAGCCCGGGAAAATGCTTATCTAACGCCGCATAGTAGTACTCCCTGTCTCCATCCCGCAGGGTAAGTCCCATATCATAACATATAACTCCCTTAACGCCGACTCGCACGCATTCATTCAAGATAGACCTGACATTATCCACAGTATCATTGATAAATGGTAAGAGCGGCGTCATCCATACGATCGTCGGAATACCTCTGCTTTGCATGATTTCCAGCACTTCTATCCGCCTCTTCGTATTACATACATTCGGCTCTATGATCCTGCATAGATCATCATCATAGGTTGTAAGCGTCATCTGCACCACACATTTTGCTTTTTGATTGATCTCATCCAGAAGATCAAGATCCCGCAGGATTCGGTCTGATTTTGTAATCACAGTTACCCCGAACTCATACCTTGATATAATCTCCAGACATCTGCGTGTAAGTTTCAGTTCTTCCTCACAGTGCATATAAGGATCAGACATCGAGCCCGTTCCGATCATACATTTCTTACGCTTGGAACGAAGTGCTGCCTCCAAAAGCTCAGGAGCGTTCTGCTTCACCTCAATATCTTCAAACGGATGCGTGAACTGATAGCACTTACTTCTGCTGTCACAGTAGATACATCCATGCGAACAGCCGCGATAGATATTCATACCATGATAACCGGCATTATTTAAGATTCCTTTGGCATTCACAAAGTGCATAGTCCTACCCCTGCAGCTTCTCCTGCAATTCACTTAACGTGATCAACGCCTTCATCGGTGTGAGGTTCGATACATCCAGGCTCTTAAGTTCTGCCAATACCTCCTGCTCCTTCGGATCAGAAAAGAACGATAACTGCTCCGGCGGCTGTTCCTTCTTCGCCTTTGCAACCGTTACCCGCTTGGCATTGCCGGCAAGATCATGTTCATTCAGCAGTTCGGAAAGGATCTCGTTCGCGCGCTCAATCACGGCATTCGGAAGTCCGGCAAGCTTCGCCACTTGAATTCCGTAGCTCCGGTCAGCACCACCCTTCATGATCTTGCGCAGGAATACGATGTCATCCCCCTGCTCCTTGACCGCGATACAATAATTATGCACGCCCGGAAGCTGTCCCTCCAGTTCCGTCAATTCGTGGTAATGCGTAGCAAATAAGGTCTTCGCGCCCAATTTGTGGAAGGTACTGATATACTCCACCACTGCCCAAGCAATCGACAGTCCATCGTAGGTACTGGTTCCCCGCCCGATCTCATCTAAGATCAGCAGACTGTTCGCAGTAGCATTCCGCAGAATGTTCGCCACCTCGTTCATTTCTACCATAAAGGTACTCTGACCGGATGCTAGATCATCAGAGGCACCCACACGGGTGAAGATCCGGTCAACAATTCCGATATTTGCCGAATCCGCCGGTACATAACATCCGATCTGCGCCATGAGTACGATCAGGGCTGTCTGCCGCATGTAGGTGGATTTACCTGCCATATTCGGTCCGGTAATGATCGCGATCCGATTCTCGGCGATATCAAGCTCGGTGTCATTACGGATAAACATATCATTATCCATCATTTTCTCTACGACCGGATGCCGGCCGCCCTTGATCTGAATGTAACCCTCATCATTCATTGTCGGTCGGATATAATGGTACCGCTCGGATATGTAAGCCAGAGAAGTCATAACATCCAGCTTGGCGACCGCATGTGCCGTCTGTTGTACGCGGGAAATCTCGGCACTGATTGTATCCCGTACCGTACAGAAGGTCTCGTATTCCAAGGCACAGAGCTTGTCCTCGGAGCCTAAGATTGAATCGGCAAGCTGGTTTAATTCCTCGGTCGTATACCGTTCGGAATTCGCCAGAGTCTGCTTCCTTATAAAATGTGCCGGAACCATGCTCTTATAGGAATTCGTAACATCAAAATAATAGCCGAATACTTTATTGAACTTGATCTTTAAGTTCTTAATC
>JAFUAW010000146.1 GCA_017460485.1 Lachnospiraceae bacterium
TCTTGTTGTATCTTTATCAGCAGCTACACCGCTTACTAACATCTTTTCCATGTTCTTAACCTCCTTGACAATGGTTCCTTCGGAATTATTTAAGCTGGACCGCACAACCAATGTAACACCGTACTTCTTCGCCATTTCTACAGAACGGTTATGTAGCACTCCGGCACCAAGCGTTGCAAGCTCTAACATCTCATCATATGAGATAACTTCAAGCTTTCTGGCATTCGGCACCTTTCTCGGATCTGCGGTATATACACCGTCAACATCCGTATAGATCTCGCAGGAATCCGCATTCAATGCCGCTGCAAGCGCAACTGCAGTCGTATCGGAACCGCCTCTGCCAAGTGTCGTATAGTTATCATATTTGTCAACGCCCTGAAATCCGGTAACCAGTACGATCTTTCTCTGTTCCAATTCATTCCGGATACGCTCGCTGTCGATCCGTTTCAGTCTTGCATTACCATAATTACTGGTGGTATGCATTCCCACCTGAAATGCATTTAAGGATACAGCCGGAA
Source organism: Lachnospiraceae bacterium (assembly GCA_017460485.1). Taxonomy (GTDB): domain Bacteria; phylum Bacillota; class Clostridia; order Lachnospirales; family Lachnospiraceae; genus CAG-632. Next base: position 519 of record JAFUAW010000146.1, read on the forward strand.
CACCTAAGTTGTTCATAACCATTGCCATAAGTGATACCGACATCTGCTCACCGATGGTATAGAGCATGTCCATTTCCCGCTTTGGCGGATTCGGATTCATATCCTTCGCCATCGTGATCAGTTCATCTGTGTATTTACCCATAGCAGATAATACAACGACCACATCATTACCCTTCTGGTAATCTTCGATACACCGCTTTGCGACATTATACATGCGTTCCTTGTTCGCTACGGATGTACCGCCGAATTTCTTGACTACTAACATGACTGCCTCCTAGATACTTCTATAATCTTATGTTACTGCTGTCTGCCGCGCATCCGCCTGCAGAAATCAGTGTTCATAACTTAAAAAACAATACATAATATAGCACGCGCAATTAGGAAGTGCAATATTTTTTTAATGAAATGGATAATTCTCAGAAACTCAGACGGATATAATTCTCCACATTTTCAAATCCTTCTACAGCCGTCTTAAAATCAGCTTCTGCCATCGGCTTGGTCACAAACGCAACCTCATCAGCGATCCCGGTTGCCCTGACATACATGACATCGCCAAATGCTGCCTTTACGGCATCCATATTCACATCGTCAATATCCTCTGATTTCATCCGTACCAAAAATTTGTGTTTCCATGTATCAAAGGAGCCAAGTGTCAGCTTCTCCTGCTTCCACTCCTGCGGAACAGTACGACCCTGATTCTTAATACATTCCACCACATCGGATACTACTGCGCTGGCTGTTGCTTCTTTACCGGCACCCCGTCCGTAGAACATCAAATCATCTACCATATTGCCATGCACCATGACTGCATTGAACACATCATTTACATGGTACAGTGGGCTTTTTTGTGACACCAGCATCGGAGCTACCATGGCATAATTAGTGCCATCCACCTTATTATAGACACCCAGAAGCTTGATAGATGCTTTTAATGCCTTCGCATAAGCAAAATCATGAACTGTGATCTTGGTAATACCTTCTGTGTGAACATCTTCATAATCTACCTGTTGTCCACATACAAGAGATGCAAGGATCGCAATCTTGCGGCAGGCATCATAGCCTTCAATATCCGCCTCAGGATTCTTCTCGGCATAACCCTTATCCTGTGCTTCTTTCAAGACCTCATCAAAGTCTGAGCCTTCTTCGTTCATTTTGGTCAGAATATAATTCGTTGTTCCGTTTAAGATTCCGTAGACCTCCGTAATATCGTCACAAGTCAGTGAAGTAAGTAATGGCCGTATGATCGGGATACCGCCGCCCACACTGGCCTCGTAGAAGAAATTACACTGATGCTCCTTAGCGATTGCGATCAGCTCCGCGCCATGCTTGGCAACCATTTCCTTATTGGAAGTACATGCGCTCTTCCCCTTTTCCAGTGCCTGTTTAACAAAGGTATGCGCAGGTTCTACACCTCCCATAACCTCCACAACGACCTGTATCTCATCATCCTGAAGAATGGTATCATACTCATGAACAAGGATTTCACGGATCGGATCTCCTTCAAATTCCCGAAGATCCAGCACATATTTGACTTCCACATCTTCGCCGGTATGCGCCTTGATAATCTCCTTGTTTGTCCGGATCACTTCAACTACACCAGACCCTACTGTACCATATCCAAGTACTGCAACTTTGACCATCTCTCGTTACTCCTTCTCTTATTCTATCATAGATTATGTTCCATGATCCGACAGTATCTGTCTATTCCATCGTATGGTGGATCAATTCATCCAGATCCTCCCACTCACTTTCCGTCATAATATTCTTCATTGAAATCTCTACCACGATTCCATCATTGATATTCAGGATTCCCCCCATGTAGTTGGTCGCCTCCCCGCGAACGATCAACGGCACTTCCCTATGATGGGAATCATCAACCGTTTCAATTCCAACAACCGCATCCACTTCAAAGGCAAGCTGAATATTGCCGGACTTGGCGATCAACACCTGCATTTCTTTGGTCCGCTCAACCTCATCCATTGAGAATCTGGCACGGAGACTGTATACCGGTATAATATCTCCACGCAGATTGATCATCCCTTTAATATTCTCCGGAGCATTCGGTAACGGAATGATCGTATACTGCTGTTCAATCGCACGAATATAATCAATATTCATGCTGTAAGATTCATTCTCCAATTTGAAAATAACGTGTTTTTCCTCTGCCATACTTTTCCTCCTATTCCGCACGGTCCCGGTTCACATTGGTCCATTTCAAATATGCATTAATGAAAATATCAATCTCTCCATCCAGAACAGCACCCGAGTTGCTCGTTTCAGCATCGGTGCGCAGATCCTTTACCATCGTATATGGCTGAAGTACATAGGACCGAATCTGACTTCCCCATGTATTCTCCCGGACTTCGCCCCGGATATCTGAGATCTTCTCTGCATTCTCCTGCTGCTTTAACATATATAACTTGGCTTTCAGCATCTGCATTGCCTTGTCCTTGTTCATATGCTGTGACCGTTCATTCTGACATTGTACCACGATTCCTGTCGGAAGATGCGTGATCCGGATCGCGGATGAAGTCTTGTTGATATGCTGTCCGCCGGCACCGCTGGATCTGTATGTATCGATCCGCAGATCATCCTCATTAATCTCCACTTCCAGATCTTCTTCAATATCCGGCATCACATCACAGGACGCAAAAGAAGTCTGACGCTTGCCGGCCGCATTGAACGGTGAGATTCTAACCAGACGATGCACACCCCGTTCTGACTTCAATAAACCGAAGGCATTCTCTCCATCAATCTGGAAAGTAACGGACTTAATCCCCGCTTCTTCTCCGTCCAGATAATCCAATACTTCGATCTGAAATCCTTTTTTTTCTGCCCATCTGGTATACATCCGGTATAACATACTGACCCAGTCGCAGGCTTCCGTTCCGCCGGTTCCCGCATGAAGCGTAACGATCGCGTTCTCCTTATCAAATTCTCCGGATAACAGGGTAGCGATTCTTAAGGTTTCAAAATGATCGATAAAGTCCTTAAGCATCTCCTGAACCTCCGGAACAAGCGACGCGTCATTCTCTTCCTCTGCCATCTGGATCATCGTCTCAATATCTGCGTATTCCTGCTCCAGACCTTCATAGGACTCCACTGTATCCTTCAACGATTTAACCTTTTTCATGATCTCCTGAGATCTGTCTACATCATCCCAGAAGCCAGGCTCCTGCATCTCATAATCATATTTAACTAATTCATCCTTCAGATACGGAATGTCTAATGAATCCCGAACCTCTGTCAGTGGCGTGCGATATTCCTTCAGTTCCATTCGGACCTGATCTAATTCAATCACGACTATCACCTACTTTTTATTTGCACTCTATTATTTACCCTATGATCTGTTCAAGATCATGACTGCATCATCACTTTCCCCGACCGTGGCACATCTTATATTTGAGTCCCGAACCGCATGGGCATGGATCATTCGGGAAGATCTTCTTCTCTTTCCTCTTAACCGGTCCCTTCTGAACGGTATCATCCTTATTGGTACCTGTAGGCTTAGCTACCTCTTCACGTTCCATCTTCTGTTCAACGCGGATATGCATCAGCATCCGGGTAGTATCTTCCTTAATCGATTCCGTCATCTCCTGGAACATATCATATCCGGCATATTTATACTCAACCACAGGATCTTTACCGCCATAGGATTGCAGACCAATCCCCTGTCTTAGCTGCGCCATATCATCGATATGATCCATCCATCTTCTATCGATCGCACGAAGTAAAACGATCCGTTCAATCTCACGTGCCTGATCTTCCTGTTCAAACTGCTTTTCCTTCTCGGCATACAGATCCAGCGCGGCCTTCTGAAGCCGGCTCTTCAACTCTTCCTTCTTTGCGGATTCCTTTTCATTTTCGGTCAAAGCAACCGGATCTAACGGAACGATCGGAAGCAGCAATTCATTCAAGCCGCCTACATCCCAATCATCGCTTGCCTCGCCCTCCAGAATTGTCCGGTCAACACAGGCTCCAACCGTATCATTGATCATGTTCGTAACCACTTCGCGCATATTCTCGCCGTCCAAGACACGACGTCGTTCTGCATATATGATCTCTCTTTGCTCATTATTAACCTGATCGAATTCCATCAGATTCCGGCGAATACCGTAGTTATTGCCTTCAATCTTCTTCTGGGCACGCTCTACTGCCTTAGACAGCATCTTATGATGCAGCTCTTCGCCCTCCGGCACCTGCAGAGAATCCATCATTGTAATGATACGTTCCGAACCGAACAGACGCATCAGATCATCTTCCATAGACAGATAGAACTTAGATTCACCTACATCGCCCTGACGGCCGGCACGACCACGAAGCTGATTATCAATACGTCTGGATTCATGCCGTTCCGTACCAATGATCTTCAGTCCTCCAAGCTCCAGAACACCCTCACCCAGCTTAATATCCGTACCACGGCCGGCCATATTGGTGGCAATGGTAACCGCTTTCTGCTGTCCGGCATCCGCAACGATCTCAGCTTCCAATTCATGGAACTTCGCATTCAACACTTTATGAGGAATATGTTCCTTTTGAAGAAGTCTGGATAACTCTTCCGATCCCTCGATACTAACCGTACCTACCAAAACCGGCTGTCCCTTATCATAGGATTCCTTAACAGACTGTACGACCGCATTCAGCTTCTCACGCTTCGTCTTGAACATGGCATCATCATGATCAATTCTCTTAACCGGAAGATTCGTAGGGATCACAATAACATCCATCCCATAGATCTCACGGAACTCGGTCTCTTCTGTCTGAGCCGTACCGGTCATTCCGGCTTTCTTTTCATATTTATTAAAGAAGTTCTGGAACGTGATAGTTGCCAGAGTCTTACTCTCTCTCTTGACCTTTACATTCTCTTTTGCTTCGATTGCCTGATGCAGACCGTCGGAATAGCGGCGTCCCGGCATGATACGTCCGGTAAATGTATCTACGATCAGAACCTCATCATCCTTTACCACATAATCCCGATCCCGGAACATCAGATTGTGCGCTTTGAGTGCCAGCGTCATATTATGCTGGATATCCAGATTCTCGGCATCGGCAAGATTCTCGATGTGGAAGAATTTCTCGATCTCCTTAATACCCTGGGCAGTTAAAATGATATTCTTGTCCTTTTCGTTTACAAGGAAATCTCCGTCTTCTTCAATATCTACGCCGGACATCATATCCAGCTTGGAGATCTCTCCATCAGAAGAACCCTTCTGCATCCTGCGGGCAAGATAATCGCACATCCGATACAGATCTGTAGATTTACCGCTCTGTCCGGAAATGATGAGCGGTGTCCGGGCTTCATCGATCAATACCGAATCCACCTCATCCACAATGGCATAGTGTAAAGTCCGCTGTACCAGCTGTTCCTTATATACAACCATGTTGTCACGCAGATAATCAAAACCAAGTTCATTATTCGTAATATAAGTAATATCGCAATTATAAGCTTCCCGGCGTTCGTCATTATTCATGCTGTTAAGAATTACGCCGACTTTTAATCCGAGGAATTCATGAACCTGTCCCATCCATTCCGCGTCACGCTTAGCCAAATAATCATTAACGGTTACGATATGGACGCCTTTCCCTTCCAGCGCGTTCAGATAGGCCGGAAGTGTAGATACCAGGGTCTTACCTTCACCGGTACGCATCTCCGCAATTCTTCCCTGATGCAGAACAACACCACCGATCAGCTGTACACGGTAATGCTTCATACCCAGTACCCGGCTCGCCGCTTCCCTAACCACAGCAAAAGCCTCGATCAGAAGATCATCCAGTGTCTCGCCACCTGCCAGACGTTCCTTGAATTCTGCCGTCTTCGCCTTAAGTTCATCATCTGACATGGCCTGCATGGTCTCATCCAAGGCCTCTATCTTGTCAACAATTGGATAGATTCGTTTCAATTCTTTGTCACTATGTGTGCCAAAGATTTTCTCTGTAATACTCATTTTCACAACTCCTGTATTCTATCAGTCGGCAGCCGTCTATTATAGAAGCATTTCTTACATATACAGTCGCAGCCACCGCTTTGCAATATAATCTGTAATATTGTACCACCAATGAATGTTCTTAGCAAGAAAAAGAAGAAACAATCTTTGATCTGACTATAATCATTCAGTGATCAGTGATTGTTTCTTCTTAAATAATATGACTCAGTTCCGATATATCAGTTCTCCGGTTCGATCAAACCGTAAGTATTACCCTTTCTCTTATATACGACATTCACTTCATCGGTCTCGGAATTACGGAACACGAAGAAATTATGTCCTAACAATTCCATCTGAATACAAGCCTCCTCAGCATCCATCGGCTTAACCGCAAAACGCTTGCTGCGGATGATCTTGATCTCTTCCTCTTCTATATCCTCCTCATCCATGAATTCTTTTTGGAAATATGCTGCATTCTGCTGCTGATCTACCAGCTTCTTCTTATAACGGTTAATCTGTCTCTCGATAATCTCCTCCACCAGATCAATAGACACATACATATCATCGCTAACCTGCTCTGCGCGGATCACACTGCCCTTTACCGGGATGGTAACCTCAATCTTCTGTCTATCCTTCTCTACCGAGAATGTAACCTGCACATCTGTCTCGTCTGTAAAATACTTATCCAGTTTGTTCAGCTTATCCTCCACTGCTGACTTAAGACCTTCTGTAACCTCAATGTTCTTACCGCTGATTATGTAGTTCATAATGCCCACTCCTTTACCTGTCATAGTGCTGAATGTGATTCCAGCCTGTAACACTACAGATTCAACAGGATCACCCCTTCTCTTCAGTGATTCTCTGTCGTATCAGTGTAACTTCATTGTACCAAAATACAACGGGTATTTCAATCATTTTCATTATTTTGTATATGGTATGAATCGCTTCTACTCATAGAGCAGTTAATTTTCAGACAATTCAAGCCGTTGAATGGCTTATACATACATTTGTAGCTATTTCCGAGATTTGTTTCATAAATCATTTTTGTCCTTTAAAAGACATTTTCATAACTTCTGACAAAACAAGTGTTTTGCTGAAATTCCACTCACCAACCCTCAAAGAATTGTGGATAATGTGGATAATTTTGTGTAAAACCCTTATTATCACGAGCTTTTTTTCAATTTTAACGATGTGGACAACTAAGTTTTCCACAAAATCTTAAGATTTAAAATGCAAAGAAAGTATTTATTCGTCGAAAAATGTTTGTGCAAATTCTCTTTTTTTCAGTTTTGAAATAATTCAACTTGACTTTGAATTTTCTGAAAATTCAAAAAATATACAAGCATATCCGCCTGCCTCGTGGTACGCGCAAACATAAAAAGAACAGATTCAACGGAATCTGTTCCTTTTATAAATTAATAAATTATTCTGACTTCCTAAGGCAGTAAACGAGTTGCCGCACAAGGTGTCTGATAGTACGCATTGGATACGATAATACCGGTACGTTCCGTACTTGCATGTACGATCTGACCATTGCCGATATAGATCGCAACATGACCGATCCGGGAACCGCCGTTGTTATAGAATAACAGATCGCCCGGCTGAACCTCATAGATACCAACCTGTGTTCCGTAATTGACCTGACCATATGATGCATGGCAGATACCGATTCCGAAGTGTGCATATACGCTCATCGTGAATCCGGAGCAGTCACAGCCGTTTGTCAAGCTTGTTCCGCCATATACATACGGATTACCTACAAACTGCAATGCATAATTCACAACATCCGCACGCGTACCGGATACCGCGCTGGTATCAACCGGAATGCTCTGCTGCGGAGCCGACGCACTTTCCTGAACCGTCTGTGCCACAGTTGTTGTCTGAGCAGCAGCAGCTGCTGCAGCCTGAGCCTGCCTTGCAAGTTCTGCCTGACGCGCAAGCTCTGCTTCCTCTTCTTCCTTGGAAATTGCCTTTCCAAGATCGAACTTCACATCAATGAATTCATTTGATACATATCCTGAAAAATCATCAGAGATCAGAACCTTCGTCCATCCCTCTTCTTCATCATTCAATACTTCATAGGTCTCGCCCTCAGGAATCATGGTAAGACAGGTACTGTCCGCACTTGCCTCTTCCCGAACCTTCAGAGTTGTCGTAGTAACTGTCGCGATCTTATCACAATTCTCTTCCGCATACTCACCGGCATCATCGCCAAACAGAACATATTCATTCTTAACATATCCGGTAACGGAGCCCGACTCGATCTTGGTCCACTCATCGCCCTTCTCCAGAACCGTTGCAACCGCTCCGTGAGGAAGCTTACCGACTGCCTCTGATTCTGCATCAGCCTCTGAACGGATATTCATATAATCCGTAACATCTGCCATCAATTTATTCTCAAACTGGGAATACTTTGCACTGGATTGTGCGGAATCCTGTGATGCGGATAACGTCTCGACCTCTAATGGATCCGTTCCTGCCATCAAGGCTAATTCTTCATCTGCTGCGCCGCTGGCCAGATATGCATTGATCGCAACATCGATTCCTCCGACTGCGGTATTATTATATGTACTTTCAATTACTGTATCGTTATTAGTTGATGCCTGTTCCTTATCTGTGCTAACTTCTGTCGCATTTACCACGAAGCCTGACTGTGCAACCATAGCCACTGCCGCAGCTACAACTGCCGTGTTTCTGAAAATCCTGCGTATCATTTCGTTATTTCCTCCTCAATGAATCGCCAAAATGTTACAAAGTTGTTACAAATTGTTACATCAATGATGATTATAACAAGCATCCTTAATGAAGTCAAGGGATTTTCTGCTAAATATTGTATTTTTCGCCATACAAAGTTCGATTTTTGCTATAATCGGCACGATTCATTCATCTTCCCCCTGCAGCCACCAACGGATGGAAGCTTCGATCCAATAGGAAAACTCCGTATACAGAAGGCGTTGTTCATACTTCTTCAACTTCACATAAGCTTCCGCACCATCCACCTGATTCTCCCAGATATCAGCAAAACAATAATCATACTGCTCCGGTCCCACAGTTTCCATATATTCATAGGCATCCGCCTGTATAATCCGGATCTTCTCCCTTTTCGGGAATTGAGGCAGGAGGTAATCCTGAAACAATCGGATGATCTCCGGCTGACATTCAATAATCGTTACGGAACGCACCCGTTCATGAAGAGAAACCATATACGGGTAATACCCCAGCCCGAGTCCGAGTACCAGCACCCGTCCGTAAGCTGAGTCGATCTCTTGCTGCATGGAATTCATTTCCGATGGGCAGACACTCACCCATGGAATGCGGCCTTCATAGATTCCCGGAAATGTGATCTCACGATCAAAAAAAGCCAGCTTCGGCACTAAGATCTCCTGACCAAAATCCGGCATATCGTACTGCAGAAGCTCTCCCTTCGAATAACTTGCATGTGCCAGCCGGTAATTACCCAGTACCACATCCGGAACATGAACGCCCTGCAAATAGGCATCCTTTAGAAATGCGCTCTTATATAATTTTTTCGTGTTGGACAATAAATGAAATAAATAATACCGGTTATCCTCATTCCAGACAAGAATTGAGCGGCAGATTTCCCGGATTACATAAAAGCATTCAAAGATATCGGATTCGACTGATTCATCGGTCACTTCCCGGATCAGCTGTTCTTCCCAATCGGCAAGACAGCTTTTGGCAAAGCGCAGAGTCTCATCGGAATACTCAACATAAGGAGCTTCTTCCGCGATTTTTCTGGAAAGCATCGTTGTGATCCGAGCTGCTTCCTGGATAATCGTTTCCATATCGTTTTCTGTATTTCTTTCCATATCTATCTTCTTTATTGATTATCTTCTTTATTGATAGTCTTCTTATTGTTCTTTATTTTCTTCGTTATTGATAGTCTTCTTATTATTCTTTATTTTCTTCGTTATTGATATGATCTTCCAGCATATCCTCAAAATTCTTCTTCTTTGCCCGGACGCGAACCGTATATGCCGTGATCCATATATTGACAAAGCCATCGATCATCAAAGAGATATAGAGAAGATTCTCCTTGGAAATATAATTCATGTATGGGGCGATCAGGATCATTACCCCGGCCGCCACTACCAAAAGCGAGGTAAACAGCATGATCAGCCATTTGTGAATACCGAATTTCTTGGCATCCAGTGAAGTCTGAACCTTCAGCAGTCCGTCGAACAAAACGTAGATTCCGAACAACCGGCTAAAGCTTACCAGACTCTCACGCTCAAAGATCAGAGTCAGAATCCCGATCGTGATGAGAAATATGCCCACTGCCAGATCGAATTGAAAAGCAAGCCGGTACAGATCGTTGGAAAAATAACCCAGGATCTTCACACTTCCGACAATCATACAAAGCACACTTAAGAGTATCATTTCCACCCGGATCGGAAATATCGGTACTACGATAAGCAACAGTCCGATTCCTGCCATTATGGAATATATTATTAAATTCACAATCTTCGCCTGCCTGGCAATATTCGGTCTTCCCATATTCCGCTCACATTCTTTCCGACCAATAGCGTTTGATCAATATTTCAAATGTCTTCGGAGATACCATCGGTTCGGAAAGCTTGCGCTCCCGTTCCGGTGTCAGACAGCCATTTTCATAAAATTCCCTGCCTGCCTCTCTGACATCCTCCAGATAATTAACTACCTGTCTGGTCCGGTCTCCTGCCTGAAGCAGTTCTCCCTGCGCACACAGGATCTTTGTATAATTACCGGCACCGCAGATCAGATCATACTCCTTTAACAATCCTTCAAACATAGTATCCATAGATACATATCCGCAGGAAGATATCAATACCAGCTTCTTATCCATCAGGTTATGTTCGTCCAGTTCGAGGATCGTATGAAAGGAATCCTCCGGACTTCCTTCGTACCGCTTCGTGAACAGCAGGCATCGTTCCGTCATCATCCGGATTCTGGATGGAACACCCGCAAAATAAAGCGGCATGCTCTCAATGATCACATCGGACTCTAAGATCGCCTGATAGATCTCCTGCATATCATCTTGGATCGCGCATCTCCCCGGAGTCTTTGTCCAACAGCTGAAACAGCCCATACAGGGATGAATATCCTTATCCTTAAGATGAATGATCTTTACTTCGGCTGTATCCGGAAATCCGCTTATAAACGCATTGGTCAGCCACATCGTATTACTTTTTTGCCCTTTCGGACTACCGTTGATCACTAGTATCTTCATAGATGCTTTCCTTCTCAACCGCCGTGAACATCAGGTCGCCTTTGGCGCGCACCTGTCCTTCCACATATATCTGAACATCAAATTCATATAGTCCCGTATTCGGATTGCCCTTGATCAGATTCGCCTTGATCTCCAGCCGATCCCCCGGGATCACTGCTTTTACGAACTTAAAATCCTTTACCTTAAGCAGTACATAGATCTTACTGTCATCTAATCCGTCCGGTTCAATTACCAGAGAACACAGCTGCGCACAAGTCTCGATCATCAAGACACCCGGCATTAGCGGATAATCCGGCATATGTCCGACAAAATAAGGTTCATTTACCGATACACACTTAATACCGGTCGCGGACTTGCCCGGTTCCAACTCCGTTACCCGCTCGATCATCTGAAATGGCGGACGCTGACGGATCCGCTTGTTAATTTCCAATAGATTCATAGAGATAATCCTCCGTCAATGATCACGGTCTGTCCGGTCACATATGCAAACGCATCCGAACATAACGCACATACTACCTTACCGACTTCCTCTGCCTCAGCGAAGCGTCCAAGCGGAACAGCCTTCAAATGCTCTTCTTTCTGCTCCTCCGGAATCTGATCGATCATATCCGTCTTAATGAATCCCGGTGCTACCGCATTTACCCGGATTCCATACTGCGCAAGTTCTTTGGCAAGCGTCGCCGTCATGGAATTCACGGCACCCTTGGTCGCGCTGTATACGCTCTGTCCCGGGATCGCAACTACAGAACTGACCGAAGACACATTGATGATGCAGCCCTTTTTCTTACGCATCATTTTGAGCGCGGCATTCTGCGCGCAGTGAAAATAGCCCTTAATATTGATATCCAGACTGCGCTCCAAAGAATCCTCCGGCAGCATAAGAAGGAACTTATCATCTACAACTCCGGCATTGTTGACCAGGACATCTATGCTTTCGAACTCCTTCGACGCTGTTCGGAACATAGCCTGTACCGCTTTTAAGTCTGCGGTATCCGCCTGTATCGCCAGAGCCTTTCTGCCAAGTCCTTCAATCTCTGCAACAACCGCTGCCGCAGCCTGCCCATTCGACACATAATTCACCACAATATCATAGCCTGCTTTGGCAAGCTCTATCGCACACGCCTTACCAATCCCACGGGAAGCTCCCGTAACAATTGCTGTTGCCATATTGTAATCCTCACTTCCTGTTATCCTATTGCTGCTTGTCATACCTCTTCACCATGCAGCATTCCGATATCAACATAATATAACTTATTATTTCAATACGATTGCTGTATAAGATCCACAGCCGTAAGATACAGTGAGCGCAGTTCCGATCTCGGAAGCATCAATTGCTTTCGCCGCATCCACGATGATTGCATTGGCACTTGCTGCCCGGCAGTCTCCGGTCTGTTCCCGCGGATCCACAATCGTCTTACCCGGAAAATGCTTTTCAAGCACACCTATCTCATTCTTACCCTGCTCATGATTATTGGTCACTGCATAGATCCGGTCAATCTGTCCGGCTTCCATACCGGCATTTGCCAGTGCTTTGACCACAGCCGCTTCCATTGCGTCCGTTTCCGTATACGCATTGGTACCGGATGAATGCGTCAGAGCATAACCTGCAACTTCCGCATATTTATGAGCCTGACGCTTATCCGCGCTGGATCCCGTCTCCAATACAACCGTGGAGCTTCCTTCACCCAGAATGCGACAGCCGTTGATTTTACTGTGACTGTAGAAATAGCTTACCATATCAGAGCCTTCATCCGTACCTGACGCAAGCATAATATCTTCATTTCCCTTACCGAGTACATCACAGGCATATGCCACGCTCTGCAGTCCGGCCTGCGTTCCGTTTGCCACTGTCGCGCAGTACCCCTTCGTTCCGGTAAAGATGGAGAAATGTCCTCCGGCCGCATTATATACCGTATTCGGGAAAGTAAACGCGCTGCCCGCCGTACATCCCTTATCGACTATATTCTTCTGGAAATTCGAAACCTCGGTAACAGGGCCTGCACTGGTTCCGATAATAGTTCCGATCCTTCTTTCATTCTCCTCCGTTACCTGAATTCCGGCAGAGTTGAATGCATCAATACCGCTTACCAGCTGAAGTTGTCCGAACTTATCCAGTTTACGGAAAATACCCAGCTTAACACCACGTTCGGTAAAATCCTTCATATCCAATGTAACACCGGCAACCTGATCTACAGCCTGCTCTGCGTCACTCATAATCTTGCCGTATCCTGTAATATAGACCTTGTCCTTCTTACCATCTTCCGTCTCATGCTTATCTTTCGAGAAAATGATGCTCGCATTGGTTCCGCCAAAAGCGAAAGAATTCGACATTGCGTAAGCAATCTCCTTATTCCGGCTTTCATTTACCACAAAATCCAGATTACCTGCTTTCTCCGGAAGTGCAAGACGGTCCTCTTCCGTATATCCGATCGTCGGCGGCAGCACATTCTCGCTGACAGCCTTTACCGTAAAGACCGCTTCCACAGCACCGGCAGCACCCAGACAATGCCCGGTCATAGACTTCGTTGAACTGATAGATACATCTGTTCCGTCAAATATCGTATGCAGGGATAAGAATTCTGCTTCATCATTCTTCGGTGTTCCGGTTCCATGCGCATTCACATAGGAAATATCCGAAGGCTCAATCTCTGCGGACCCAAGCGCGCGGCGGATCACATCCATCTGACCTTGGCCGCTCGGATCCGGAGCAGTAATATGATAAGCATCACTGTTAACACCATATCCGGCTACCTCGGCATAGATCTTAGCACCTCTGGCAACCGCATGTTCATATTCTTCAACCACCAGAATACCGGAGCCTTCGCCCAAGGTAATTCCATGGCTGTGATTAAACGGAGAACAGCACTCTTCCGAGAGTGCATGCAGTGCGTGAAATCCGGCAAATGCCAGGGAAGAGAATGGATCTGTACCACCTGCAAGGAAGATATCTCCTTCGCCGGACCGGATCAGGTCACAGGCATAAGCAATACTCATGGTTCCTGCTGCACAGGCATTCACAATATTAGCCGTGACACCATTTAAATTCAGATATGCAGCCGTATGATTGGCTATGGAAGAAGCGGCCATATTCGGGATCCTGCTATCATTCTCCGCACCTTCCTTCTGTGCCGTCATATATTCATCTATACTGACAGCACCTCCGATACAGCTTCCGACGATCACACCTGCCTGACTTCTTTCTTCCGAATTCAGATCAGCATCATGAAGAGCCTCCTCTGCGGCCTTAATACATAATCTTGCAGACCGGTCATACTCCGGTGCCGGCAGGTTATCGCAGAATACCTCGCCGCCAAGATCCGCATAACACCCTTCCGTACTAAAGGTAGTTACCTTTGCAAGTCCCGTCTTACCTGATATAATACTGTTCCAGCTTTCTTCCAAATCATTACCCACCGGACATATGATTCCAAGTCCGGTAATCACGCACCGTTTCTTCATGAATTACGCCTCCGCATGTTCCATTACATAATTAGTTAACGAATTGATATCCCGGAAATTCTCTTTGTCAACACCGGTCATATTCACACCGAACATATCATCAATTCCCGAAATGATCTCCAAAGAATCTACAGAATCCAGACCGATCTCGCCACCGAACAATTCTGCATCATTCGATAATAACTCCTCCGGAATTCTCAGACTCTCAACCAACATGTCCTTAATCTTAGCTGCAACTTCTTCCTTATTCATCCTCTTATCTTCCTTTCTTTTTATCTCAGATTAGTATCTGATCTTATGTAGAATTTATGCGGAATCCAGATCATGAATTCCTGATTAAACACATTATGTGTCTAATTTCTTATTTCCAGCTTACTCTTACGCTTGATCATCCGCGTTCTGGCTTCTGCCGCCACCTGCTTGGCATATTGGGACTTACGAAGCTCCTTCGGACATTCCAACCGATAACTGTCTCCGATCCGAAGCTTCTTTCTCTCGCCGAAAAACAACTTATAATTCCCGGCCTGCGTTACTTCAACTACCGGTGCTCCGGTCTTCTCCGCCAGAACCGCAAATCCCGGCTGAAACTCCCGCATCTCTTCCTTAGACGTTCTTCCTTCCGGAAAGATCAGGATCGAATGTCCGGCTTCAATCTGTTTCTTACAAGCATCAAACCAGCCGGTATCCATTCCTTCTCGATCCACGGGAATACTGCCATACCGCCTCAAAAATACACCGTACCGCTTCTGCTCATACCAATCCTTGGCAATCAGAAAATAAGGCTTCTTCTTATGAAGAACCGACGCGATCAAAGCACCGTCTTTATGGCTCATGTGATTACAGATAAATACACATGGTTCCTCTCCGTCCATTACTGCCGGATTATCATATTTGATCTTCGGCCGATACGCGGCATACATTCCCGCCTGAATGAGTCCGCGCAGCACCGACTGCAAAAGATCTGCCATACGGATCAGCTACTCCTTTTACGCCTTTTTTGCCATGTAGTTTTAAAAACCACCATGTGCTATTGTAGCAATATTTTTCAAAGCAAGCTACAACAAATTATGATTCTTGACAAAAATTAGTACATATTTTGTAAAATGTACTAAAAAACCGACGGTGTCTTTACCGTCGGTTCATAAATATATCATACAAATCTCTCAGTTGATACATCTCATCTTTTAATGAATATGTCATACCCTGACTCAGCCAGTCTCCTATCATTCCATGAAGAATATACTGACAGATCCGGGACAGCCGATCCTTATCATCCTTTGAGAGTGACCCATAAGATCTGGCAAACGCACTGTCCTGCATACCGATATATTTCTGGATCACAACATCCATGGCCGACCGGATATAACGATAGATCTCTTCCTTCTTGGAGGAATCAAAGATATGCTTGGCAACCATCGCATTCTCGTCAAAAAATTCCAGCGTATCCGATGCCAGATCAAAGAAGGAATCGCCCGGCTTCATATTGGCGATCAACCGTTCCACCTCGCGCATGGTAATATCTTCTACAATATTGTAGGTATCCTCGTAATAATAATAGAACGTATTCCTGGTCAATCCGCATTCTTCTACAATATCCTTAACCATTACCTTCTCAAAATATCGTTCGCGAAGTAACTTCAAGAACGCCGCTTCGATTGCATTTTTCGTAATCTGCTGTTTCACGAATCCGCTCCCCGCTCTATCATCTGCCCGCCGCACCGCCCGCTCAGACTTATGGCGGACATGAATAAAAAAAGCAGGATACGGGAGTCGAACCCGCCTCTTCAGCTTGGGAAGCTAACATACTACCGATGTACTAATCCTGCATTCTAACTTATGAAACTTTCCTTATTTTACTAAGCTTTTCATGTTTCGTCAAGGGGTGTTTTTTGATCAATCAGTGCAAGAGCCATATCTACCACTCGTCCCCAGTCATGCGCCTTGATCACATCGGAGTATAACTCCCCACCATAGTAGAGATAGAACCATTCCCGTTCTTCTACTGTCGGATTCGGATTCCCGGTCTCATCCAACATATCCTGCGTTACCCGTTCATGAAAATCCATAAATTCCTTCATGAAATCCTGGAATTCAAGTTCCATCAGCCGGTCAAATTCTTCCCTGTATTCCTTTGTCTCCCGATGCTTTGCAAATCGGCGTTTTAACGATTCCTTATCCGGTTTCAGATTCAAATCCACAATCTCCTATCCATTACTTCTTATTCCATCAATATCCCAACAGCAGGCAGACTCCGGCAAGCAGCAGAAGATGCACCGGATAAAAGGCATAAAATACATATTTTAAGTTCAGACCTCGTCTGCCGTCATACTTCGCGATCGGCAGCAATACCAAAAATGATGTGAATTCGAACAAATTACCGATCGTCAGTACAATACAGGTAAACAGAGCTCCCAATACCGGCTTTTTATTCCGAAAGAAATACATGGCAGAAATTGCAAACACACCTAAAGCACCGTAATCCGTTCGCAGCAGTTCGGCTGTAGCCGCACCAGCTATCATGATCAGAATTCTTAGGATTACCTTTACCGCTGTCGGCATCTTGGTATTCAGGATCAGATCCATACAGATGATCGTCAACATTCCGATCGCCAATGTAAAGAATACATTCTGATGTCCGAACTCTATGAATTTGCCTTTAAAGATCTGATTCCTGCTGATCCAGAATGCAAGATCAAACGGGATCTCCGAAACTAGCGCAAAGATTGCAAGCCGCAGCAGATATTTCCACCGGTTTCTCGTATATTTAAA
This sequence comes from Lachnospiraceae bacterium, assembly GCA_017460485.1. Taxonomy (GTDB): domain Bacteria; phylum Bacillota; class Clostridia; order Lachnospirales; family Lachnospiraceae; genus CAG-632. The sequence goes on from JAFUAW010000146.1 coordinate 17,901, forward strand.
TCCCTCGATCAACAAGAAAATAAAGATAGGGAAACCCAGCCGCCCGATCAGACGCAGAATCATATACACGATCACGATCGGTTCCGGCATTCCTCCTTCAAAAGAATAATCAATCATGCCGCCATTCGCATAGATCCCACGCTCTATAATCGTTGCCGCAAAATGATCAATAAACATAGTAATGATAGCGATCAACTTGACAGTACTTCCCGAAATCCCCTTCTTCTCCTGCATAATTATTTCCCTTCTCTTAATAAGCCGTAAGTGCTCCATCCTTCACATCAATGGTAACAGTCTGATTAAGCCCCAGCTGATCCGATAAGATCAATCTTGCAACCAGCGTCTCCACATTCTTCTGGATATACCGTTTGAGCGGTCTTGCTCCATAGATCGGATCATAGCCCTGATCAATTACATAGCTCTTCGCCGCATCTGTCATCTGAATCCGGATATCCCGATCCGCAAGTCTCTGATTCAAATCAGCAAGCAGTAATTCCACAATACCGCCGATATTCTCCTTTGTCAACGGTTTGAACATAATTGTCTCATCCAGCCGATTCAGGAATTCCGGTCGGAAATGTGCCCGCAGCTCTTCCATTACCATGCTCTGTGCATCCTCTGTGATCTGTCCGGATGCATCAATTCCTTCCAGTAGATAGTTCGAGCCGATATTCGAGGTCATGATCAAGATCGTATTCTTAAAA
>JAFUAW010000147.1 GCA_017460485.1 Lachnospiraceae bacterium
ACACTGCTGACAGTCACGTATGTGGCTGTCAGTGGCGGCTTATAAAGGATAGATAGTCAAGAATAGAAAGGAATCGAAGCGGTATGAAGGAATACACCACAGAGGACATTACACAAGTGAAGAGGATCAGTCTGCATCCGGCGAAGTTCGGATTGGATCTGGGCGACGGCAGTGAGCGAGGAGAGTATGTGAATCAGGATTATATTCTGCATAAGCTCGGCAGACCCCACCGTTACATCAGTTTGATGTATACATATTACCCGAATGATAAGGAATGGCCGGCAAGATCCAGCGAGGCATGTAAGGATCTGGAGGTTCATGGACAGTGGGATTATCCGTATGATGATTATTATCCGTATGGCGGCGGAATTGGCGGAGATTTGGAAAATGAGCCGTTTCATCAGATGCGGGATATCAGACGGCATGGACAGGATGTGGCACTGACACTGACGATCGACTGTGAGGTATCGGATGAGCATTTGATCCGGATTGCGAGGGATCTGGCTACCTTCGGACGCATGCGGCTTCGGATCAATCATGAATGTACGGGAACGTGGTTTACCCATAACAAGCGATATTCGGTGAAGGAGATCGGAGCATTCTTTGTCCGGTTTGCCAAGATCCTTAAGAAGGAAGCACCAAATGTGCAGACGATCCTGTGTGCAGGACTTCTGACAGAGGACGGCAAGGTAGAATACGAGAAGGAGCTCTTGAAAGCCTATAAGATCGCGGATGTCTGGTCGGCGGACAGCTATCCGGCACTGCATTTCGGATGGCCGTTCGATGTATGTGAGCAGGACGGTACTTCCTATGCAACGCGCTCGATCATGGAGTTCTATACGAAGTATGAGGCGACAGCGAAGCATTTGCGGGAGATTACCGGACAGAATAAGATGTTGGTAGCGTCGGAATTCAATATTGACGGCGATGTGACCGGTCCGAAGGCACAGAGTGAAGGGCTGTTGGCGATCAGCTCGGTAATCCGGAAGAAGAAGCCGGACTGGTTCGGATCATTTTCTATGTATCAGTTCCGGGATCGGGGACGGTTGGGTCTTGAAATTCAGGACCCGAATTATGCGGATTGCGGAATCGAACAGCCGATTCTCAAGGATTATAAGGCAATCATGGATCAGGCTTACTTTAAGCCGGAGATCAAGAAGGAAGAGAAGGTATCGTTCCCGGTGGATATGCGCTGGGGCGGTTCGGAGGATGCGGACGGAATCGCGCTCACGGTGAAATTAAAACAGGAGCCGGTATTCTTTGAAATCGAGGTGGAGGAGGAGCTTGCCCTGATGATCGAGGTGAACGGCAAGTGGTTCTACAAGGCTCCGACGACGAAGATCGTTGACCTGATGTCTGCATTTATGGATGAGGATGCAAAGCCTGTGAAGCCGGGGCAGAGTATGGATGTGCGGATCTTTGCAACACCGCCTGCGGGTGAGAATCCGAAGACGAAGGCGAAGGACTGGGCAACCAACTACCGCGTAGTTATGCAGGAATCGCCGAAGCTGCGGGTACGGTATGCGCCCGTGGCATTGGTTAAGAAAGATCGGGTGGTGTAGATGAAGCAATACAGAAAAGCATTAACGTTCAGTTACGATGACGGTGTTACACAGGATATCCGTCTGGTTGAATTATTCAATAAATATGGGATGAAATGTACCTTTAACCTAAATACCGGAATCCAATCCGAGACCTCCTATTGGTATATGCAGGATGTCCGGATTCATCGGATGAATCAGTCGGATATCGGGAATCTGTATCAGGGACATGAGATCGCAACGCATGGACTGACACATGAGAATCCTTCGGACCGCGATGAAGCATGGCTGAATGAGGAGTACGGGAAGGACATTGAGAATATCAAGCGGATCTATGGTGTGACTCCGGTAGGAATGGCGTATGCTTATGGGGCATATGACGATACTGTCTGTGACTGGCTGACAGCACATGGAATCAAGTATGGGAGAAATGTATGGGAAACGCATTCCTTTGCCTTGCCGGAGGATCCGATCCGCCTGCGCCCAACCTGTCATCACAATGATGAAGAATTATTTCCTTTGCTTCACCAATTCTTAGAGGAAGAACCGGAAGAGGATGAAGTCTGGCTCTTCTATGTATGGGGACACAGCTATGAATTCGATACCTGCCGGAACTGGGCGAGAATTGAAGAATTCGTGGAGCGGGCAGCAGGACACGAGGATGTCTTGTATGGAACAAATGAAGAGTGCCTAAGGTATTTCGGGGTTATATAATTCCTGCCGAGAGGAATAGGATTATCAATAGTATTGACTTATTCAATGCTTGATTGATAATCAGAGAATGGTGGATTGATTGAATCAGTATTATAAACATGATATAGTTTAATTGTATTAAGGAATGATTGTATTATTATAGTGAGGCATATATGGAAATATATTATGAATCACAAAGTGATTGGGGCGAAAATGAATATTACTATCTGCACAGGGTTCTTCACAGAATGTTTTTTTATTATGAAAAATATTCGGATGAAATTCTGAAAATGGATCCTGCCAGAATGTCTGAACAGACGAAAGTATTGATATATTGTGTTATTCGATATTATCATAATGAGTTCTTGTTTGAGAAATATAGTAATTTGAGTGATATCAGAACCGTAGCTCCATTGGAACAGCCCTTAGTGTTAGAGAGCATTCCTTTGCG
>JAFUAW010000148.1 GCA_017460485.1 Lachnospiraceae bacterium
AAATTTGTGCTCCGGATCCTTCGACAGCTGCTCCCGTCCATGCGGCAGCTCCCAGACACTCACATCCGGACCCTTGGCATACAGCCCATGCTCATTGCCCCAAAGCGGGCGAAGATGCGGCGATGTCTGATAATGCTTCTTGATCAGATCAAAATACGTCGTATCCCGAAAGCCCTCTGTCTGATACAGATCTCTGGCATATCCCCACAAATTCGGGAATTCGATCAGTCGATTCTGATTCGCGCGAAAGACCTGATGATAGGCAACATGAAACCGGACCAGAGAAGGATATAACCGCACATCCGTATCCGTAATATAATCTCCGAACAGTAACCGCTTATCCTTCAAATGCTGCTCTAACGTATCCAACGCTTCAAACAATTGATCATAACCTTTATCATAGGCCTGCTGTGAGCGGGCAAAGCCGCATTTATAAAAGCCCTCGATCACCCGCTCATATACGTAGCGGTTCAACTGATCAATCTCCTTCCGAATCGCCGTCGGATACAACACGGGAGCATCCGGCTTATGATACTTCTTCCATGCCGTATTCAAATAAATCGGTATATAATAATGATCATTATTCACTGCCAGTCCGGTTTTCTCATCCACAATGGTCGGAACCGTGGACCGTCCGGTAAAGCCCGGATCCGTCTTCAAATAGATATCATGCAGATAATGCACCTTCAGTACCGGATCCAATTCATCCGGATCTTCCGTAAATGCCCACCCCACATCGGTACGAAGAATCCCCGTGGTTCCCAGACTGATGACCCGGTCTAATCCCAACAGCTTCCGCGTAATCACAACCTTATGCGCATGCGGACAGCCCGGCATCCAGATCAGCCGATAGCGATCCGCTTCAACCGGAAGCTCATCCTCACCATCGCCGAACTTCTTATCAAAGACGAATTTTCTTGTCTTGATCTCTCCATCCGCCTGAATCTGATGGCGAAATGTACTTTCAAAGTATTCAATTCCCTTAAATGAAGTATCTACCGGCATGTGTTACCTCCTAATTCGACAGTCGTTCTCTGCCATGTGGTGTCAGCCACAGCTCCTCCTCCGGTCCGACCGGCAGAAGCTTATGCGGATTGGTTGTCAGACAGCAGAGATGATAATGCTTCTTAATTGCCTCGAAGTTCGTTGTCTCGCCAAAGCCCGGCTGCTGATACAGATCCCGCGCGTAACCCCAGAGATTCGGATAATCCTTCAGCATCCTCTTATTCACACGGAATCCGTTAAAATACGCGCAGTCAAATCTTGCAAGTGTCACATAAAGCCGCACATCCGATTCTGTAATCCGGTCACCGAACAGATACCGGCTCTTAGAAAGCCGTTCCTCTAACTGATCAAAACGGTTGAATACCAGATGATATGCCTCCTCATACGCCTGCTGGCTTCTTGCAAAGCCCGCCTTGTAGACACCATTATTGACCTCATGGAACAGAATATCATTCAAGGCGTCGATCTCATCACGAAGCTCCTCCGGATACAAGTCCGGTGCCCCCTCCTTATGATACTCCTTCCACTCCACCTCCCAGTATCGGGTCAGGTTGAAATAATCATTATTTACCACTGCTCCGGTGGTAAGATCTACCACGGAAGGAACGGTATAACGCCCCTGATAATCCGGATCCGCCTTCTTATAAGCCTCACTTAAGTAATGAATCTGAAGTACCGGATCAACCTCGCCTTCATCTAAGGTAAACGCCCAGTCACTATAGGGAAGATCCGGGCGGATCGGATCGAGGGTACCCAGACTGATCACATCCTCCAGTCCCAACAGCTTACGGACGATGACCGAACGATGTGCCCATGGACAGACCGGCGCCCAGATCAGCCGGTACCGGTTCGGTTCTACCGGAAGCTGTCCCTCCTCCTT
>JAFUAW010000015.1 GCA_017460485.1 Lachnospiraceae bacterium
GCAGACAGCCGGCTGTGTCGTGCAAGCTTGCTTGCGAAGACACAAAGACGGGTGGATGCGTGTACATTGGAGAATCCAATGTACACCGAGCAGCGTAAGCTGCGAGGATGGACGCGCGAAAGTGAGAGACATCGAGTGACGCAAGTCACGAGGATGGATGCGCGGGTAATTGGTTAGATTTTCTGTGTGATGTTTTGAAGGTGTATTTTTTGAAAAAAATATGAATAGTGCTATGAGAAGACCTTGCAAATGCAGGGTTTTTTCTTTTGTTATGGTAAAATGTAGATTTCGGATGTGCATTCATTATTGACGCATGCAAGACTTTATTATACAATTAACATATATGTGAGGTCTTGGTTTTATACTCTTATATGGGGCTGATAAGAGTATATCTATTTGCAGATCCCGAGCGTTCAAATGGAAGGAGGCATTATTATTTGAACGTAAATGCAAAGAAACTCACAAAGATGCACAGCAGCTCAACTCCGTTTGATGATACTTTCCGAACGGAGGATGTAAGAATGAAGGAATGGCTGATCTCTCTGATCAATGAAGCGTATGGGACAGCGATTGACGAGGAATCGGAGGGGTTGATAGTTGAGATACCCCAATCAGTTATTGAATTTTTTCTTCGGAGTCGAGATTCATCAAAGATGAGGGTTACGTATTGGTGTGGAAGTCAAGAGATGAGTGTTGACATACCGACAATTTTTGCTCAGAAATACTTCTTGAAAGAGATGTTTGAGAAGAGTTTTTTTTTCTGATTCCTTATTATTTTATGCGCTATGGAGACATTTTTAACAAAGGGATCGGATTAGAAGATGAGCAGATACGTATGGATATAGAACTCTTGTGTCAGGGATTGTATGATCTGTGTCAAACAGGTAAGATACCGGAAGTATACGTCAGAGATTTGATGGAACTGACACAAACGGTACTCAAACAGATCACACAGAAACTGTCAGAAGAAGAACGGGAAAGGATCGTGAAGATGATGGGTGGAAGAGTATTGGAGATGTCTTCCGATAAGATATTGGAGTAGGGCAGACAGGAAGGATGGCAGGAAGGCAGACAGGAAGGTCGTTTTTCTTTGATGTTGGAATTGATCAGAGATAATATTCTGACGATCAGCGAAGCATCCCGGCGGCTGAATGTCAGTGAGGATGTTATAGCAAGGCAGCTGAATCAGTGACAGGTAGGTCTTATTATAGGCAAGGGGCATTCGGTATGGAGAATGAATATTTTCAGGAAGCTTTACATACATTTGCGGTTGATTTTGGATACGGCGGCGCGATCCGGCATCTGGTTGACCGGGGATATGATACGGATAAGATTATACGGGAATTCCACTATCCGCTGTCACGGGAGTCGATTGAAAAGATCGTAAATGAGCATAAGAACCGTAGTATTCCCAAGTAATAAGAGCTGTATGCCGACTGAGGATATTAAGGGTAGTCATGTGCTTATATGGGGTTATTAATAAGGGGAACAGAATGGACGATACGTTAACGATGTCGGTTTCACCGGTTTGTGAAAAGGATGGTAAGAAATTCGCCTATGTGCAGTTTACGGATGGAAGAAGGACTGCGGAAGGACGGATTCCGAACTGCGAGATCACGAATAATCAAGGGTTTACGGAAGAAGAGGTTACGCAGCTTTCAGAGTATATGAGGGAACATTTACAGGAACTTAAATCTATGGCGGCAAGATTGAACGCTTTTGATGTAATAAGGAACTCCTGATGATTCATATATGAGATTCATTATGGATTTGGTGTTGTCCATAGATTATGAGATAATATATTGGATAAAGAAAATGAGATAAGGTTTATGAGATAAAGGGAGATCAGGATGGGAAAGAGTCTGCAGCGGACCTGTATTCTGATCATCAATGGGAGGAGAGACTGTATGATTCTTACATCGATTCTGACATTATTGGATGGAGCTGGCTTTCAAGCTGCAACAATAGTAATCTGTGTATCATGTGTATTTTATACATTAGTTCATTCCAAGCCGGACAAGCTTCAGAATAAGTTGTTTCTGATCATCGTGATCAATATTCTGATTACTGCGATATGTAATCTGTCTGGTGCTATGGTTAAGCCGTTTGTAATGGATTCGGATGCCTTGTTCTGGATTCGGCTGATAGGGCAGTATGTCTATTTTCTGTTTCATTGTCTGTTGGCACCATTATTTTGCTTTTATGTCGCTATTGTAACCGGTGCGAATTATAAGCTGAAAAAAAATGCTCATTTTATATACGAGATACCGGTAATATTAACCTTTCTTCTGGTGCTGATCAATCCATTTACTCATTGGGTATATTATTTTACGGAAAACCGGACATTTCATAGAAACTGGGCGGAATATATTATATATGGTGTCAGTATTATCTATTACATTTTTGCGGTTATATTAATCCTGTTCTTATGGGATGCGATCAGTCGTACAATAAGACGGGTTATGGCGTTTTTTTTCATTGTTGTTACGATTGGAACGGCTCTTCAGCTTTTCTTTGTACCGCTTCATACAGAACTGTTTGCAGAGGCAGTTGCCATGACCGCAATGATGATCACGGTGGAAAATGAAGAGGGCTTTCGGGATTCCCGGACGAAGATCTATAATCATGCAGCACTGTCCTATGATATTCAACGATTCATGAGGGTTCGTAAATCCTTCTATATGATCTGTATTAAGATGCAGAATCCGATGGGACTGATGCAGATGATCGGACCGGCAAATATTGAGAGATTAACTGCTATGACAGCAGATTTTCTGTCAACGCTTGTTCCGAGTTATACGATCTATTATATTGGAACTGGAACCTTTGTTATTGTTAATGAGAATCCGGATCGATCATATAATATCAATCTGGCAAGGACGATCAAAGAACGCTTCAATCACAGTTGGAACTTTCAGGATCGGGATACCGTATTCAATGCGGCGGTTTTCTGTGTTGAGATACCAAAGGATCTGAAATCGTTTCGTGATATTATGATGCTGATCAACGGACCGGTTCCTGCCGAATTACTTCGGATTGATGATATCTATTATGGCGACAGTCTGAATTACGTTCTCCGGCGCGGTCAGATTGAAGAGGCGATTGTTCACGGTCTGGATAACAAGAGCTTTGAAGTATTCTATCAGCCGATCTACAGCACGGAGGATATGACCATTACTTCCGGAGAGGCTCTGCTCCGTCTTCATGACAGTACGATCGGCGATCTGTATCCCGAGGAATTCCTTCCGATTGCGGAACGTAACGGAATGATCTTCGGACTGGGAGAATTCGTATTGGAAGAAGTCTGCAAGTTCTTAAACAGCGGAATACCGACGGAAATGGGAATTGAGACATTGAGCGTGAATCTTTCGGTCATCCAGTGCATTCAAGCGAATTATGCGGAGCGGATCATTTCCATCGTATCGAAATATGCGGTTTCTCCGTCACGAATTACATTTGAAATTACAGAGTACGCGAATTCTTCGGATTTTGCTCTCATTAGGGAATTTGTTACCAGACTGCGGGAACATGGATTCCGGTTTATGATCGACGATTACGGTATCGGTTATTCCAATATGCATGCAATCCTTTCACTGGATATCGATACCATCAAATTGGACCGCTCGATCCTCTGGGAGGCAGAACAGGCAGAGACAGGGCGGATCATCATGGACAGCTCGGTTGCCATGATCAAGCGAATGAATAAAAAGCTTCTGATCACGGGCGTTGAGACGAAGCAGCAGGTAGATCTTGCGACCGAATATGGAGTAGAATATCTGCAGGGATATTATTTCTCAAATCCGATATCGCAAAATGAGTTTATCGGCGTCTTAAGAGCAACGCAGATTGCCCGTCTGGAAGAGCAGAAAGCACTTGCTGCCAGCGAAGCAATGAGTAATTTCCTCGCCAATATGACGCATGAGATCCGGACACCGATCAATGCGGTACTCGGAATGGATGAAATGATCCTGCGGGAAAGTGATGATGAGAAGATTCTGGAATATGCCCGTACCATTGAAGGCGCAGGTCGAAGTCTGCTGGCACTGATCAATGATATTCTTGACTTCTCCAAGATTGAAGCCGGAAGTGTAGAGATCATTGAGAATGGATATGATCTGTCTTCGCTGCTGGCCGACGCCATCAATATGGTTTCTCTGCGCGCGGAAAGTAAGGGATTGGTATTGAATACGGAGATCAATCCGGATATACCGGATCGTTTGTATGGAGATGAAGTGCGTATCCGGCAGATCGTTCTGAATCTGCTGAATAATGCTGTCAAATATACCGAGACCGGAAGCGTTACTTTGAAAGTTGATTATGAAATGACGGAAAAAGAAAAGCTTCTTTTGAAGGTTGATGTGGAGGATACCGGTATCGGAATTCGGGAGGAAGATATCGGAAGGCTGTTTGAAAAATTCAATCGTCTGGATCTTGCGAAGAATAACAGCGTGGAAGGAAGCGGACTTGGATTGGCAATCGCCCACCAGCTGCTGTCACATATGGATGGACAGATTCATGTTGAAAGTGAATACGGAAAGGGGTCTGTCTTCTCATTTGAACTTCCGCAGAAGATCCTGGAGCCTGATAAGATCGGAAACTTTGATGCCAAATCTGCTTATATTAAAACGAATAAGGAGAAATCTCCGGACAGCTTTACGGCACCAAATGCTAAGATCCTTGTTGTAGATGATACACCGATTAATCTGATCGTTGTGCGGGAACTGTTAAAGCGCACGAAGATTCAAGTGGAGGAAGCGGACAGCGGAAGCCAATGCTTGGAACTGGCTGCAGCGAATGCCTACGACGTGATCTTTCTGGATTACCGTATGCCGGAAATGGACGGCATTGAGACCTTGAAGCATCTCAAAGAATCAGAGTCCGAATATAACCGGAATACGCCTGTGATCGCTTTGACGGCCAATGCGATCGTGGGTGCAAAAGAACGATTCTTAAAAGAGGGATTTGATGACTATATCACGAAACCAATCGCGGGAGATCAATTAGAAAAGGTATTGATGGAATATCTTCCAAAAGAAAAGATCGTATATTAAGAAGCGGATAATGATAAAAAACACAGCTGTCGTCGATCGCATGCAGATCAATGACAGCTGTGTTTTATTATATATAGATTCAATTCTCATATCTTATTTCATGTGGCTACTTCTTTAATGTCTTTTGAGCGATGAAGAATTTCTCCAGCTCACTTAAGAGAACATCCTTGCCGATGGTTTTAAGCAAATATCGATCCGGCTGCATACTGATTGCTTTCTGTACGCTTTCGGTGTCCCGCTTTCCGGTAAGGAAGAAGACCGGGATTGAAGCGGTATCCGACTCGCTTTTCAGCATTTCCAGAATGCTCGGACCGTCCGTTACCGGCATCTCGTAATCAAGCAGGATCAGATCGGCCTGATTCTTGGCAAGCCATGTAATCGCCTGTAGACCGGATGCGGCAATGGAGACACGATATTGATCCTTGAGCCAGCTCTGCACCATCTTAAGATATGTAATATCATCGTCAACGATCAGAATACATTTTTTACGATTCTCTCGTTCCTTTTCATCGGTTAATTCCTGAATTTTCCGAATGAACTCGTGCATATCGAACGGACGAAGGAAAACGGATGATACCTGTTCCTGTGGAATGATCTTGTATGCTGTCTGGATCTCATCCTGTGATCCGATCAGAATAACCATCTTCCCTTCCTCTGTGCTGATATCTTTGAGATAGACAAGTACCTCCTGATCGACAGCCGTACCGTCCTCCATAAAGAATATATAGATGGAACTGTCATCATGAAATGAATTGATACTGGATACGTTACAATCTGAATAATGAACATGATAAGATTCATCGGTCAGATTTTTCATGATCGTCATTACCAGAAATGCTTTTTTTTGGCTGATTACAACAATTGTATTGTTCATGCTTTTTCCTCCTGCATGAGTCGGATTCTCCCCTTTATAGTTACTCTTATTCATTATACTTCATAATCCATAAAATAGAAAGATATAAATATAAGAATATAATATTTCTGTGTGAATTAGGTAAAACCACTAGATATAATAAAGAATTATTACGATGCGTAAACAGAACCTCTGTTAAATCAATATCTCCAAAAATGATAAATAAACAAAATCAATGAATAAGTATACAATAACGTATAAGAAACATCATAACCGGTTATTTTCATTGACTCTGATTGATCCTCTGTACTATAATAGCATTGATTTGGCGCAGGGCGAAAACAGCGCGTGCCGGAAAGGGATTATTATGATAACTTTGGATTATATCAAACCAAATACAATCTGTTCATTCAGTCCAAAAGACGGTACAAGGATATGGAATTCATTTGATAATATCAAGGATGAAGCCGATCTCCATGAATTTGACGAAGCAGAAAAAAATGACCCCGAAGGACAGAAAGTAGAACTTCGGCCTTTCTGGCTGGCATACAGATACGCCATCAAAGAACTCGGACGCAATGACCTAACCTCAACGGATGCCTTTTATGCAGAATGGGCAAAGGATCCTGATCAGTTTAAGGCCGCTAAGAGACCGGTGATCGACGATCTGAGAAGTGTCTTAAAAAAATATGAAGGATGCCCGGAACACACAGCCTTCCATTTGGAAAACTATGACGGTCTAAGTATCGGTCATCACAATCTTGTGGATTATGAACGGGCATTAGAAGATCTCGATAATGCCGGATTTGACGTGGTAAACATTATTGAATACTCCTGGCTGCATACAAGGCGATTACAAGTGAGGATCATTCTGCAATGTGATGATCAAGAGCTCGTCGGTAAACTGGCCATATTATCCATGAAGTATAATGCCGACAGGATATTTGGTGAATAAAGATAACCTACAACAGTTGACAACACTTCTAAAAATAGAGTTGTCAACACTTCTAAAAATAACATGTTCTGAAAAGTCTGAAAAACAGTTGACAAACATAATGAAATCATTTAGAATAGCACTTGTGGTTTTTGAGAAAAACCATGATTCAGGGGATTGGTCAAATGGTATGATAGGGGTCTCCAAAACCTTTGGCGGGAGTTCGATTCTCTCATCCCCTGCTAGACAAAAAGTCTTGAAAAACCTTGTAAATCAAGGAATTCAAGGCTTTTTTCTTTGCCCTTTTCAATCGTAAAAAAGTAAGCCATATCTAACCAAATTCCCTCTTTTTCCCTGCTTTTCCCTAAAAAAGTGGTAAAAAGAGTGGTAAAGTTTTTGAAAAAAGTGGTAAACTCATTGCATGCAATTCAATGAGAGAAATCAAGTTTTCACAAAGGACTGTGCGTTTTTTTTATCATTTTTCAAAAAATATATCATATTTCCTTTGAAAAAACAGAAAGGAAAATGGTAAAAAATGATGAAAACAACAAATTCACTTCAAAAACCAAACATCACCCCAAAAAAACACAATGAAGAATTGCAGGTTCCCGCTTATAACCTTCCGTATGGTATGGGATCTCTGCACCATACTGACTATGGATTTGTATATCGTAAACAGATTACACTTCCAGCCGGCGATAAAACACGAGTTAGTGTATCCGGCGATTCTCCGCAAGAATGCATGGAAAAAATGCTCCAAAAAGAAAAGAGATTGTTAAGCATGCCTAAAAAGGATGCCAATCTTCCATTAGCGGATGCGCTATATCAGTGGCTCGATACCGTTAAAAAACCAGTCTTAAAATCACAAAGCTACACACGGTTAAAATCTACAATTACAAATCAGATTGCATCCATGAACATTGGACATCTCAGGTATCAAACGATTTCGCCGGAAGAAATTCAAGACCATATCAATTATTTGAATCGGAATCTGCGGTTGTCCCATTCGACGATTAAGAAGACATATGATTGCTTAAATAATTTCTATCGTTATTATTCGAGGAAATATAAATTCGATAATCCGATGCTGTTAGTATCAATGCCTATTATTTCCAATATAATTACTGAAACGAAGGATGTTCAGTGGTTCGATAAAGAAGACATTCAGAAGTTTATCAATGAAGCTCATGCTAAGTATCACACTGGCAGGCCTAAGTATCAAGGAGCTTTAATGTATGCAGCGAATATCTATATGGGGCTTCGGATTGGTGAATTATTATCGCTTCAATGGAAGGATATTGATCTGGATAATAAACGAATTCATGTATATAAAACATTGATTGAAGAGGCCAATCCGGATTATGACCCTATGGATCCTGAGAGCAAGAAGGTAAGATTTGCCATTCAGAAATCAACCAAGACACTGCATACAAGATATGTGCCATTAAATCAGAAGGCAATCGATCTGATTTTAGAGCATCAGACATTATCAAGTTATACCGATCCGGATGATTATGTCATCTGCACCCGGAATCGAAAAACCACCACACATAAGAATGCATCCGATACGATCCGCAAAATTGAGCAAAATGCGGAAACAAAGGTTCAAGCATCCGGCACTCATATTCTTCGACATACCTGTGCAAGTCTGTATTTTAAGAATAATGTGCCTGTAGAAATAATCGCTAAGATTCTAGGACATAGTGTGGATGTATGTCAAAATACTTATATTCATATTATTGAGACTCAATTAAGCGAAGCGGCTAATTTAATAGGGACATTTGAGCTTGATTAATCCTCTTAATTATAGGTATAAAAAGAATAAAGAAAATTAAACTTGATAATAAGATATATATATTGCAAAAACGGAATTTAATTCCAATCTAATATTCATAGCATACATAGATTCAAAAGAAATAATTGGTATATTATATCAGATTGGATTTAATATGCAAAATGGAATTAAATTCCATTCAAGAATAAGTTCCCGTTTTTGAATATCCTATATAAAAAAGTGGAATTAAATTCCATATATTTGATTGATTCATTTCTTATCAATACAGTATATCATACTTGCTTGCTTGATTTTTTTTTCGAAAAAAACCCTCTGACACAGCCAGAGGGTTTAAATATTGTATTTATATCAGTCAGATTCTTTTGTAGCACCACAAATTGTGCATCGATATCCATCAGGAATCTGAATTGTGGTTGCTTCTTTATCGACTACTGTGATGGTTCTTTGCTCCACTTCTGCATAGGTAAACTCAATATGATCAAAAGACTGACTGTGTTGCCACCAATCTTCACCAGCTTGCATTTCTCGTTGATGAGCCGCCTCTTCCTCTGGTGAACCGCTGAATCCACATTGACACTCCCATACTGTGTAGCTACCTGTCTGAACACACTCCTTAATACCATCCGCAAACTGATGTCCGACAACTTGATTTGTAGGTACTTCCTGTCCATTGTCTATGCGGAAATAATGAACCTCGGTGTGTGTCTCTGCAGGAACTTCTACTGTCTTTGTAACAATGACCCAATTATGCTCATGTTCGGTAGCCGGAGCTTCCGTAGCAGCATGGGTAGTTGCCTGAACAGTAGATGCTGTAGATTCAGTCGTAGACTGTGCAACCTCAGTTGTAGAAGCAGATGTAGCAGATACTTCTGTCGTTACCTCAGTGGTAACTTCTTCAGTATTCCTATTTTCAGTTATCTTACCTTCCTTTTCTGTCGTCTCTGCGGTAGCAGACTCAGTAGTGGTAGTGGTAGTCTCAACTGTCGCAACTGTAACCTCGGTATCCTTGTTTGATGCTTCTATGTTGTTGTCAGCCGTCGATGCAGACCCGCATGCACTCAAACTTAGAATCAATATTAACAATGTGCTTAAAACTATCATAATTCGTTTCTTTCTCATATGATCTCTCCTTGGATTATAGTTAATATTATCTTGTTCTTTAGCATCAGTATATCATATTAAACTTAGAAACAACAGGTCTTTTATTCTTGAATACATTTTTTTATTTATTTCTAAAAAATATACCATATTTAAATTGTAACTATCAAATCTGCCGGAATGAAGGAAAGGAGAACGAATAATCCATGAATGCATAACGGCAGAGCGCTTCACAAGAAAGGAGCTTTAATATGAGAAAATTTACAAAAAATCTATGGAACTATGGTGTATGGATTTCGCCGTTGATCATGGCGGCAGGAATCCTCTATCTAAGGCTGAATGAACCGAGTCTGTTGCATTCATGGCAGCATATAGGGATTCTGATCTTTCTTTCCCTTTTGCCTGCGCTTCTTATTTATATTCAATCGATCAATCAGCCAAGTGCTGAGCTGGCGGAGCAGGGAAAAGCCAAAGCCATGTACCCGCCTGTGCCAGATCAATTAAAATTTAAGGTTCCGACCGGATTCGTTTTAGGCAAAGATAAGAAGTTTTATATTGGTAAGCCGTTTGATCTGGATGGACACGCCTGCATTATCGGCGGATCGGGAGCCGGCAAAAGCAGCAGTCATGTGATTCCTACGATCCTTTCCGCCCTTAAGGCAGGGGTATTCGCGGTTGACATCAAAGGAGAACTAAGCCGCACGACCGTCAAGAAGGGGGATCCGAATATCCATATTATAAACCCGAAGGATCGAACATCTTGTGGTTGGAATCCGTTCTATCGATTGAACGAACAGAGCACAGCGCAAGATATTGATGAGACGATGCGAATGATCGCATATTCGTTAATCCCGCTCCCGGCTGACATTAAGGATCCGTTCTGGAAGCAGTCAGCTCGGTCGCTGTTGATCGGACTTCTTACTTATTATTATGATTCAGGACAGCATGATCTGATCTCAATTGTTGATTCAATCAAGGAGCGTCCAATCAGGGAATCCGTCGCATCCGCAATTGAAACTCTGCATCCGGAGAGCTATTCTTATCGGTATTTGATTGAATTTAAGGATCTGGCAGACGAGACTTTCACAGGCATCACACGGGAGATCGACAACCATTTGATGATTTTTGTTACGAATGAAGATGTCCGTTATATGTTCAAGTTTAACCCGCATCGGGCAGATCCATCATTATTAGATGAAGGACATCGGATCTTCTTGTCGATTCATGAGAATGCATTGACTTCCCTATATGATGTCATCCAACTGATTGTGAATCAAACCCTGATGAGCCTAGAAGCCCGTTCTGAGGATGCCCCTGCGGTCGTGGTACTTTTAGACGAGCTGCCTCGCTTGGTCAGCGCAGGCAAGATTGAGAAGCTGACCGATGCGGTCAAGACCCTTCGTAGTCGGAATGTTACTTTGATTCTGGTCATTCAATCCGTGGATGGGCTGATGTGTGCTTATACCGAGCATGAGGTATATGACCTGCTGTCAAATTGCAGTTATATAGCCGTATTATCTGCAACAACCCCAAACACGCAAAAAATGATTTGTGACTGGGTCGGCAAATATAAATGCAAAAAACAGGCTTGGAACAGAAACGGGAAGGATTATAAAATATCGGTTTCCTTTGATGATATGGATATAGTAGAGCCTTCGGAGCTGATGACGCTCTCCAATACCGGCGAAGTGGTCTTAATCACTCCATACGGGTATTTCCGTGTGAAGAAGGTGCCGTATTATTCGGATCCGATTTTATCAAAGCAGGCAGCCGAGATCAAAGAATACAACGATGCTGTTAAATAAGGAAGGATGTGAATAATGATGGATACATTTTTTGAATATGAAGAATTTGCGGAGAATTTAATGAATCAATTGCAAGCCCGGACGATGCCGGAATTTGTTCAGATTCGGATGGGGAAAGCACAGAAAGTTAACCAGACTTTGGATGCGATTATTGTTCAATTTGCGGATTCCGATGCCGCTCCTTGTATCTACATTGCGCCAAAGTATCAGCTGTATTTGGCGGGTTATTCGATGGATGCAATTATTGAAGAAACTATGGATGAGATACAGGATGTCACGGACCGGGTTTATGAAATGCCGGAGATTACTCTGGAATCAGCCAAACACAGTCTCTACTGCGCAATCGTGAATACAGAGCGCAATCAGGAGATGCTTGAAGATATTCCGCACAGGCAGTTCGAGGATCTGTCTCTGATCGTGCGTTATCGTATTGACGACGCTATGAGCTTTGTTGTATCGAACAGCCTATGCAGCATGATCCAGATGACACCGAATGAGATCATGGATCTCGCTATGAAGAATACGGAATCCATGCCATTTCAGTACAAAAAACTGCAAGACACAATCGCTGAACAATACAGACTCGCCGGAATGCCGGAGGACTATATAGCGGAGCATACGGCATATTATGATAATTTGGCTGTCCATTATCTATCGAATGAATCGGGCATAGACGGTGCTGTCTTAATGGCATCCAAACCGGCATTACAAAAGGTATATGAGCAGATGGGTCAGGATTATTTTATTGTACCGTCCAGCCGTCATGAGGTGCTTATACTTCCAAAAGATGTTCTCGATCAAGAGGATATCGTTGAAATGATAAGAGATATCAATCAGGAGCTGCTTCCACCTTGGGATTATTTATCGGATCATTTATATCTCTATGACAGCCGCACACAGTCCGTTCATATTGCAGATGCGATCACGCAGGTACAGGAACCGGGGATACCGACACAACTGTCCGACCAGATACAAACCAAAGGGCACACACATTAAAGGGGGAATCAATATGGAACAGATGAATACAGAGAAGTTTGGATTATTATATGTAACTTTTATCAGGCTGAAGCAGGCAGAGACGGAACCAACCGTAGATATACTATATCAGCACACAAGTAAGGAAAGCGAGGATGAGGAATATGGATCAGATGCAGAATGAGGAAGTTAAGCGGATCACAGAAGAATTAGAAGCAGGGATTATGGATCTGTTTTCCAGCGATCGGTATCAGGAATATCTCGATGTTATGGCAAAGTTTCATACATATAGCGTAAATAATTCGTTTCTGATTGCCATGCGGAAGCCGGATGCTACGATGGTCGCCGGCTATCAGGCGTGGAAACGGAACTTTAACCGGTATGTCCGGAAGGGGGAGCAAGGAATAGAAATCCTTGCCCCTACCCCGTATATAGTGGAAAAGGAGCAGGATAAGATTGATCCGATCACAAAGCAGCCGGTATTGGGAAGGGATGGTACACCAATTCGGGAGATCGTCAAGGTAACGGTTCCTGCATTTAAGCCAGTGAAAGTATTTGACATCTCTCAAACCGAAGGGGAAGAACTGCCAACCATTGCCACTGCTCTGACCGGAGATGTGGCAGACTATCAGATGATGCTTCGGTCCATCGAACGGATGTCTCCGGTTCCGATCGAATTCGGCGCAATCGAAGGTACGGCAAACGGATACTACGCTCCAATGGATCAAAAGATCGTGATCCGGTCAGGAATGAGCGAGGCACAGACAATCAAGACGCTGATCCATGAGATCAGTCATGCCAAGCTGCATGGGAAGAACGATGACGGCAAAGACACATCCACACAGGAAGTCGAGGCAGAAAGTATTGCCTATACAGTCTGCAAGCATTATGGTCTGGATGCTTCGGAGTATTCGTTTGGGTACGTTGCCGGATGGAGCGCGGATAAAGACTTAAAGCAACTGAAAGCAAGCATGAATACCATCCGCAGTACAGCATCGGAGATCATCACTCAGATCGATACGGAGCATCGGCAGATGATCGAAGAAGCCAAGCCATATAAGGTCACATTCTACGCCACTACGCATGCAGGGTATCTCTCGAAGGAAGACTATTATGAATTTGATTCTATTCTCGATGCGATTCAAAAATTCGAAGAACTCAGGCAAAAAGCCGGAAAGGATCAGGCAGAGGTGGGGTTCAATTATTATGATAAAGTGGATCCTATGTACGACGGATATGGAACCTTTCTGTTTAATGGGAAGCTGAATGACGGATTCATTCAAGAGGTTGATAAATTCCTGTCTTGCCCGGAAATTCAGGATGCTTTGCGGATATTAAGTCACAGATATGATCGGGAACTGCATCCAAAAGAGAATACCGATCATCAGCAGCCGGGCAGGGATCGGTCGAACCATAGGTATTCCAATTATCACGGAGAGGATGACCAATCCGCAGGAACAGACCGTCCGACTTATGCCAAAGGAACCCGTGAGCGGTCATCGGGATATTCTTCCCGGTCATCCTCCGGATCGTCCTATTCCAAAGGAAACTATAAGAAGAATACCTCCGGTTATCGGAGCAGATAGGGTGTCTTCGGACGCCCTTTCTGATTACAGAAGGGAGTGACGCAGATGAACGATCAGACTAAGAATCCATTGCAAGAAGAACAAGAAAAGCACCGTCAGATGATGAAGGACAAACGGGATGCGATCAAGGAACGGAAAGCCAGAGCCCACCGCCTGATTGAGCGGGGAGCTATCGCAGAGGGGTTATTTCCAAATGCGCAGGATATGACGAACGAAGAATTCCAGAGAGCCTTGTATGAAGCATGCTTTGCAGATATTCTCCACCCGAATAAGCCTCCGTAGGAGCCTTCGATTACGGCACAGCCGTAATGTATAAGTGCGCCCTTCTGACGAAGGGAGTCTGTAGGAATCTAAAAAACAGCACCTAAGAAAAAGGGGGAATCTATATGGCAATCTATCATTGCACCGTTAAGATGATCGGCAGAAGCTCCGGACGGTCTTCGGTTGCCGCCGCAGCCTATCGGGCAGGCGAGAAGATCACGAATCAATACGACGGAGTTGAACACGATTTTACAAGAAAGCATTGGATTGAATACGGAGAGATCCTGCTTCCACCAAATGCACCGGAAGCCTATGCAGACAGAGGCACATTATGGAATGCGGTTGAACTTGCTGAGAAGTCCTCGAATGCGCAGTTAGCCAGGGAATTTGAACTGGCACTTCCGGTTGAAATGACAAGAGAGCAACAGATTGAGGTATTACACCGCTTCATTAAAGATAAACTGGTTTCACAGGGAATGATCGCGGATCTTGTTATTCATGATCCTCCGGTGCGCAATGACAGACATCAGCCGATCGACAGCGAGGGGAATCCTACGAATGATCCGAATAAGATGATATTCCGGAATCCGCATGCACATATTCTGGTAACGGTTCGTCCCATGGATGCGTATGGGAAATGGCAAAGAAAAACAGAGATTGAATATGTCTGCAAACGAGGGACAGAGGAATGCCGTCTGACGCCTTCAGAATTCCCAAAAGCAAAGAATGAAGGATGGGAAAAACAATACAGATATTATGACGGACATAATAAGGTGTGGCTGACGGCTGAAGAAGGAAAACGCAGGGATTTAAAACGAGTAAGCCGGATGCCAAAGACCTCCCCTTACGGAAGAAAGAACGAGACAGCGGCCTATTGGAATGACAAGGCAAGGATATATGAATGGAGAGAATACTGGGAACACGTAGTGAATCAGAAGTTTGAAGCTATGCATTCGAATATTCGAATCGATCATCGCTCATACATCGATCAGGGACGGGAAGACGAATTACCGACTATGCATTTGGGTCCTTCCGCTTGGAATATGCAAAAACGAGCTGACCGAAAATCGAAGGAAGGGAAAGCAATATCTGATACTGTGCACTCGGAGATTGGAGAAATTAACAGGGAGATCCATGCGTATAACTTATACATCCGGAATTTCAGAAATACTCTTTCTTCCATAAATAAAGTCTCGGATCAGGAATCTATGTCTGCTGTATTTCAGTCCTTGCGGTCTAAATTGATCTTCAACCAGTATCAAAGGAATCTTCTGACACGGAATCTGAAAGCTCTCCAAGCCAAACTGGAATATCAGAAGCAAGTGTTGGATCAGATTGACAGATTACAGCAGTCCTATCAGACCACCATCCATATCATAGAGGAATTAAAAGGGAAACAACAGGGATTACACGCATTTCAGATACGAGCAAACAAGGAATTATCAGAGGAAATTCATACGATGGAGAAAAAGGCAGAGAATATTCACACCTATCTGGATGCCCTGATGGAGCGGGAAGACTTGCGGTCGGAACAGGATCTTACAGATGTCAGGCAGGAATATGAACAATCCGAACAGCAATACAGGGATTTTGCCTCAGAATTAACATCGCTGTCTCAGGATCATGACCGATATCTTGCAGACTATCGTTCCCTTGCAGAGAAATATTTAGAAGATACACCGCAGTTTCCGGATGACGGCATGGGACTACCATCCGATGAGATCAGCATTCCGGATACTGACTTGGAACCAAATCTGTTGGCAACAGCCGTATCTGTTACGAATAAGAAACTTGACCAGATTACCACGTTATATTCGAAAGTCCAGCATCAAACCGAACAGGAGTCAAAAAAGAGAACACATCGTTAATTTAAAAACAAAAATTCTACCATATTTAGATTGAATCCAATTTTCAGAAAAAACACATGGAGAACCATCTTTTATATGAGTTTTTTCTGAAAAAAAGACTTAAAAAGCAATTTGCTATGATCGGGATATCAAACGAAGAAAAGAGGCGATGATACATATGAATGTAACTAATAAAATCACGACATAATAGCGATGATTAGCGATGATTAAGGAGGAAAAAATGGATAACAATAATGAAGAATCAAAAAAAATCTATTATACAAAAACCGATTTGAGAAAGCTGGGATTTACAGACAGTATGTTTAAGGCAGAAGATTTTCCTAAGCCTTGCGATAGATGGGAAGCTTTTTACGGAGGAAAAAAAATATATTATTATGTGTATGATCCGGATGATATTAACGATTACATAAATTCAAACGAAGCTATTTCCACTAAACTTCAAAAAAATCTAGAACGACGTGAAAAGCAGAGCAAATCATTGAAAAAAACGATAGACGCAAAATATAATACTACTATAGATTATATAAATAGTATTCACATTCATGTAAAAAGAGAAGAATATGAGGAGTTACGTCGTCGTTCCCTTGATTATATTGAATATCGCCGCTGCCTCTCTTGTAGAAATAGCTGGGATTATGATCCTAGAGACTATAATATCCCGAAAATTACGCCGCGAAACATTGTGAATACCATTCGGCATGAGCTGACCGAGTATGACGATACATTGGCAGAACTCTTCAAAAAAATCGGAAAAAAGGATGCCTATCATATTTTGATAGATAAGACATACGATGAGATAAAAAACGTCTATCCGGAATATGCCAAAGAAATCGAGCGTCAAAGGAAAGAGCATCATGAACGTGTATAGCCCGATAATATAGTACAACATCGATAGTATTACGGTCATGGGATGGAATTATTGATTATCAGACTTTTAATCTGTAGGTCGTGGGTTCGAGTCCCTTTATATGCAATCCGTGATTATAGTAATATCAATGGTTTTAAGAGTCTGAAGAATCCGTTTTAACCGCATAATTAACCGCATGCTCAATCTGCTCTTGGTTGTGTATGCGGTTTTTGTTTGCAAAATAATAATACTTTCGTGTCGTTGCGATGTCAGAATGTCCCATCTGTGACATGATAAGGGCATCGTCCACACCGTCATTGATCAGCATCGTGCCATACGTCTTTCTGATCTTATGCATTGACCGTCTAGGGATTCCAACTGCGTCACATGCAAGATACAAATAATTGTTAAACCGAATTTTATGGATTCTATGTCCATTCTTTTCAAATAAGTATTCTCCGGACGGATTCATTTCATGGATTTTATTAAAGATGATAATTGCCTGTTCCGGCAGAATAATATAACGATTCCCGGCATGAGTCTTAGTATAGTCTACGACCTCATAGAAATATTTATGGTCGTCATCGAGATAATAGATTTCCTGTCGTTGTATATGAAGTTCCTTTCCAGTCAGATCACTGTATTTTAGAGCAGAAAGTTCTCCGACACGAAGGCCGGTATAGAAATCCAATAAGATTCCATAACGCTCAATACAAGGATGACACGTAAGCCAGTCTAAAAGCAAAGGAATTTCCGATTCATTAAAGACTTGATTCTCTCGTGATTTTGTGTTGATTGCAAAGATACGACTTGACAGATCCAAATCCTGAAAGAATGAGGATATACTGAGAGTAGTGTATTTTTGTTTCTTGGCATATTTAAACATTCCATACAGAATAGTTCGAAGACCGGAAAAAGCTTTTTGTGTCAAATGATTATCAATAATCGTTTTCCGAATAAAGTTTTCAAGTGCATCTTCGGTAATGCTGTCAATAAGGCTCTGATCGAACAGTGTACCTTCTATGTATCTTATATAGTCTGCCTTGTAGCGATCATAAGTTTCTTTCTTAATCTCATGCATTTGCAGCTTATAATCAAGCCACAGATAGAACAGCTTGTCGATGGTTAGATGTGTCCCCATATTCTTATAGAATGAGATGATATCCATACATAGATCATCATGCGATACACGCCGAAGCAGGGTTCTTTTTCCATCTGGCAGATGTGTATAGTATGCTCCGTCCCTTCCTTGCCAGATCTTATTATGGTGGCGTTCTAAGATTTCTTTGTCTTTGATGGCATCTAGCTCCTGACGAATCGCACTTAGATCATATTCTCCATGTGTAAGAAGATAGTTCAATACTTCTGAATCACTATAATTATCCATATCCATTCATTCCTTTCCGCATATTGCTATGAGTAGCTAATTATAATATGATTGAATCTGTGAAAAGAAATAAATTGTTGATTTGAATCTTTGGACGGGGTATAATTAAATAAACAGGAACGCTTGTTTGGGTATATATGATGTTAATCAACATTTGAAAGAAAAGGTGATTGTATGGGAAATAACATAAAACGAAGAATTACAGCTCTATTATTGACAGTATTGGTATCAATTGTAGCAACAGGCTGTGCGAAGTCTATTTCGGAAGACACGGAGAACTCTGAGACCGTTTCAGCCACTACCACTACTGAGTCTGCTACCGCAGAGACGACAGAAAAGGAAGGTAAGATAACAACGGCAGCAACCACCGAACAGACTACCGAAACTACTGAAGCTTCTGCTTCAACAACAACTGCAACTACTTCTACTACTGAAATAACTGTTTCACAGTCTACGACTGAATCATCTACTGTTCAGGCAACTACCCATGCTGCTACGGAAGCTCCGACTACCGAGCATGCCCACAACTGGGTAATTGTTACAAAGACAGTAGAAGTTCCTGCAGAGACACACACCGAGGTTCATTATTTCCGCATAGACAATGGACAAGAAGTACCTACAAATCAAGTTGTCGGACATCAGTTTGCGGATGGTATTAAGGAGTGTGTTCAGACAGGTGGTTATACTGTAGTAGAGTGTCAGTGTGGATTCAGTGGATCTTCAGAGGAAGTAGCTGCACATAAAAAAGAACACCGTGGAGATGATTGGATCGAACACAGCAGAACAATGGATCATATCGAGTACACCTATGCTGAGGTGGAAAGTCGAACCATCACTGTAGTTGATCAGGAGGCAACCACAATTCAGATCCCAGCCGGGTATCAATGCACGATTTGTGGCGAGTATCGAGAGTCAACAGATGTTTCTTCCAATGACACCATTCCATGGTGGAGAAAAATTTGGGGAAACATTTCCTCAGTCATCAATTAAAAAAAGATAAGAGCCAAGGAGCCTGCTTCCGGATTCAAAACCCCCTAAGTTGTTACTAAGGGGGTTTTTTAGATTAAAACAAAATAAAATCGAGGAAATATGTTGATTTATAGGGATTTGAAGGCGTTTTGTTTATTATTTTAAAAACTGTGATATCAGATCCTTTGCTGCTTCCAAATCATTTTGCAAATATACATTATCTATTATAAGACCTTGATCCTTATATATATTCTTAATACAGCCATATTTAAACCATGCTGTTCTGCCGATCTCAGTTATGACAGATGTTATTTGGCATAGATCAAGGACTATAATTCCCTTGTTTGCTTGTTCATCATTGCGGATATGTTCGATTCCCTTTTTTATCCATTTTTTGGTTTTGACATCATCTCTATAATAGAGCAATGTATTCTTAATATAGTTTGAAGTGTCTTTTTCATATTTTATAAATTTTTTAACAAAATACTTCTGTATGATTTGATAAAATGTATCTGTGATTATCTTATCATTCATGCCATCAAAAAAGTTTTCGCCAAATAATTCAGATATTTTTTTGCTGGTTTTTAGAGTGATTTCAATGCGAAGCAAGTTTTTTCCCGGATCGCCACAGCCGGTACGAATCATCTGTTCCCTTTTGTTATATAATTTGATGTCCCATGAAATATTTCGAATTCCGCAGGTGTTGATGTTCTCCTTGCCATTTTCTATCTCACTATTTCCGTTCTTTTTTGGATTTTCGTTATAATTCGCCCACCTATAAATATTTCCGTTTAAAAGCTTCGTATTTTGAATCAAAAAATCCAATATACGCCTATATTGAGCAAAATCTTGATCCAATTCTATATCCTCGTTTATCTCCATATATCCAACATTGACATCGTTAAATCCAATCTTTATTCCATATTGATTCATTATATACTTTTGAATCAGTGGCAACCGCTGAACGTATTCCGCATGTGAATGTGAGTTCATATTTGTTCCATACGCTGACTTGACTGTCAGAGTGATCGACACCTTAATCGATTCCAACACATTCTTGATCGTCTCACACTCTTCGTTCAAACCATCGATATCACCACTTTTATTCTCTTTTTTTGGAATTGTAATTTTTAAGAGTCCAAATCTTTCGCTTCCACATCCCGGAAGAACTGCATCATTAATTTCAATTACATTGCCTGCACGTCCGTTTAGATTTTTTTGTGTGACCGCAACATTATCCATTTGCGTCAGCTTGCTTAAGTCTGGCAGATTCAAACATTTAATATTATACAGCTTAATCTGATCGAGCCCAACGGTATTTAACTTTTTTTCCATAAGAAAATTCCTCCTTCTGCTCCCCTTTGGGTAAAGCAAAAGGAATATGATAGATTTTTTGATTCGTTTTTTATAGAAAATCAAAGAAAAGAAGGAAAATAAAAGGAAAAGTATTGATTTTATTGGATTTTCATGCAATTCTTACATTTTTCTTAAGATTACGAGATTCTTAATTCAAAATCAAAAAATATATCATATTTCCTATGTAACAAAGAAACGTGCTTATAGATGAAAGGGGTAATTAGATATGAAAGAATTATTGAATGCCAAAGATATTGCGATGGAATTACGATGTGGGAAGAATAAAGCCTATCAGTTAATGCATCAAAGTGATTTTCCGGCGATTAAAATTGGGGGAAGATACTTAGTAGCGAGAGATAGTTTTGAAGAATTCTTAACGAGAAATCAATATAAAGAATATGCCCTGCATTAACAGAACAGTATTTCATCTAATGAATTGCAAAGAAAAAGAGAATGCGCGGTCAACTGGTAGTGATTGCACATTCTCTTTGTTTGATATGTAGGTTAAGACAAATTCATCTCATCAATAAATAATGATTCATAATCCTGTAGTTCATGATACATTCCGTCTACTACGATGGTATTCGAATCATAATCTATACGGAAAATCATGATAAACTTATGTTGCAAAAAACGCATTTTTCTATAACCGTATTCTCTCAATATCGGGTTATCACATAGCTTTATAGAATCAGCTATTTGGATCAACTTCTTTGCTGTATTCACAGAATCATCTGCAATACGAGTTGCCGCCGAGGGATTACGCAGGTAATTTTTTGTGTAGTTAATGTATGCCCTTAATCTAGCTTGAGCAGAGGGCATGATTTGAATATTATATTCCATACTCATTACGTATCTCGTCTATTGCCGCAAAAAAGTCTTTGCCTTCTCCCCGTTCATAGCAAGCTCTGGATTCTGCCAATTCTTCTAATATCTCATTGGCTGACATTGGCTTGAATGGATTATCCGCACATAAATTTACAAGATAAGTATGAATCGTACCTTGAAATTCTTCCGGTATCGTGGACAACAAAGCAATATTGGATTCTAATGTACTCATAGTATCATCTCCTAACGCTTGACGATTTCCCCTTTTTAGTATCTGCATATATTGATATTTCATTCGGAAATGGTTATATATCCTTTTGATAGTGACTTCCTGAGAAGATTATAACATATCACTTGTTTGTTTGCTATTAAAAAATAATGTTTCTGTATTGATCCGATGCCATAACAACTGATTTCAAGATTGCATCAGGGTATGGAATATAGTATGATACAGATGTAGGCAGCATAAGCCAAGGAAATAGGTATATTTATAGCAAAGTGGTAAAAAAAGTGGTAAAGTTCTGCATCTGAAATTGGCAAGCCTTGATTTATAAGGGATTATATGATGTTTGATAGGGGTCTCCAAAACCTTTGGCGGGAGTTCGATTCTCTCATCCCCTGCTTTCGACGACTCGAAAGTGTTGTAAATACAACATTTTCGAGTTTTTTCATTTTTAGAATTTGATTGACCCTAGCGAGGGGTCAGTCAAACATATGTTTATCAACAAACCTTGTAAATTCAAGCGATTCAAGATTTTTTTCTTTACTCTGTTTAATCGTAAAAAAGAATGCGCATTCAACATAAAAGGAGCTGTTCTCATTGAACTTTCAAGGGTTTTATGGTAACATTTTATTGGATTTTTCTGTGAGTTTTGTGATAAAAGCATTGGCGGAAAACATAAAGGAGGTTACCTATGAGATTCCAACAGATAGTAGCAGTATTCCTGTTGATTGCCATTCTTACCGGATGTGGCAGAGAGCTTCCGCCGGTTACAGATGGCGGATCTGAAGACGATATAGATATGAATAATGAGATCACGGTTGACAGAAGTATGCTTGTCAGCGAAGACAATCGTGTCTGGTTTGATGATGATGGTACGATACGGTACTATGGGGATTTTTCCGAAATGGATGCCCCAGAGCGTCAGGCTGTTGTTGTGCCGGAAGAGGTACTGTCTCTTATGACAACGGAAGAACTGTTTGACATGGTATTCGATTGGTCCTACGGTATAACGGTTCCGTCTATATATAACTTTCCGTCTTATTATATAGACTACATCTACGATTGGTTTAACGGAATGCCGGAGCTGTTGGAACGGGATGATCTTGGGGATCTGTTGATTACAAAATATCATTCTATGGAATATATGGCACCTTCCGATTCGGATACGAAGGAGCAGTTGCGTGAGCGTGATAAGATGGCGATGATCGAGATCTTATTGGCTCTGGATTCTGTATATGATGATCTGGATGACAGTGAGCGCACAGATATTGTAAATGAGCTTTATGCAAAGAGCAAGAATCGTACCACAAGAACTGACTATTCCGGTTTTTTCCTCCTGCTTCAGCAAAAGGATTGGGAGGAGAATTCGGGTCTTAGTGTGTACGATTCGGAGGGGAATCCGGAACAAGATTATTACAATAAGGATTGGAACTGGTGCACGTTTATCAATGAGAATTGTTCCGAGGATATCAGGGGAATGTTGACGAACCGGATGTATTGAGTCCGGATCTTACGGCTTTCTTCTGGTTGACACAAGCGGGCGTTATCATGTACATTTATTATATATGTCTGGACAAAGGAGACTATACCGGTGTTGAAGTATTATCCGCAGTATTGCCAGGCGGCAATTTTTGCAACGATAATTTTATTGATCATATATTTTATGAAGCAGAATTATTCCACGAAGCAGGGCAAGGTATTTGTGCTACTTATGGTGGATTGTCTGATCTCATCCGCACTGAATATCCTGACATTTTATACAATCTCTTTTCCGGAACGTTATCCGATGTGGCTTAATTATCTGAGTAATCAGGTCTATCTGCTGCTGTTTAATCTGATGGCAGTGCTTTTTCTGTATTATGTAGATGTAATGACAAAGCGACCCAGAATGTTGATACCGGTACGTGTCGCGATGGTGGGAATCCTTTTGGCCGACAGCGTATTGTTGTTTAGTTCGCCGTATACCCATCTGACCATTTATTTTGATGAGAATCTGGTATACAGTCACGGACCATTGATGATCACTCTGTATCTGACGGCATTTTTGGCGATCTCCATGGCGGCGGGAATCTGCGCTGTCTCATGGAAGCAGTTTAATGCTTATCAGGTCTTTGCGGTCGTGGGATTTGTGGGCGGTGTATTTGTCAGCCTGATCTTCCAGGTAATGCATCCGGCGTATGTGATCAGCAATCTGACCTGCGCGCTGATGCTGTTCTTCTTATATTCTTCCTTTGAGAATCCGGCATATTATACCTATAATTATACACGCTGTTTTAACCGTCGCGCGTTCTTACTGACTATTCACAAATATAAGAAAAAGGGATCGCCATATGAGATCGTGGCGGTCAAGATGGCGGATTTTGATAATCTGGTCAGCTCTTTTGGACAGGATAACGCGTATCTGATCTCCAGTAAAGTGGCAGACCGGTTGAATCTGGCTTTTAAGAAGAGAGCATATTGTATCAGTATGAATTGCTTTGCGATTATCTGTGATTCTGTGGATCAGAGCGGAGATTATGTGGAACGTGTGCGGGATTGCTTTACGGATGCTTTTCAAGTGGAGAAGGAGACAGAGGTGTTAAAGGTTGCGGTGGATGCCGTGATCAAATTGATTCCGATTGACGCGCAGGACATTGACGGGCTGGAGATGGAGGAGATCCTCCATACAGTTATGGATTCTACTTCGGATGATGTCTTTGTTGCGGAAGATATCGAGCAGTTGGTTAAGGATGTGCATCGTAAGAGACAGATCGGAAGGATCGTCGGAGACGCGATCAAGAATAACCGGTTTGAGGTCTATTATCAGCCAATCTATAATACAAAGGAGCAGAAGTTTACCAGTTCGGAAGCTTTGATCCGTCTGAAGGATCAGGAATTCGGTTTCATCAGTCCCGAGGAATTCATTCCGATCGCGGAGCGAAGCGGACAGATCGACGCGATTGGAGAGATCGTATTCCGTAAGGTATGTGAATTCATGAAATCCAGTGACTGCCTTGCTCTTGGGGTTCGTTATATTGAAGTGAACCTGTCGCCGGTACAATGCCGTAAGATGGAGATATCAGAGACCTTCTATGATATGATGAAAGAGTATGAGATCAGACCCGAGTGGATCAATCTGGAGATCACGGAGACAGCGGAGATGGAACCGGCCAGTGTGCTTAGGCTGACAGATATCATGAATCAGATGCATAATAAAGGAATTACATTTTCCATTGATGACTTCGGTTCCGGATTTGCGGCGATCGACTACCTTGTGAAATTACCGGTGGAACTGGTTAAGATTGATAAGGGAATCCTGTGGCAGGCGATGGAAGATCCGATCGCCATGATTGTATTAAAGAACACGATCGAGATGATCAAGACGATCGACCGGAAGATTGTTGTTGAGGGTGTTGAGACAGAGGAAATGGCTGATATTCTGATCAGCAGCGGATGTGATTATCTGCAGGGATATCTATACTCCAAGCCGGTTCCGGCGGAGCAGTATCTGGAGTTCTTAAAGCAGCATCATATGTAAATGCGGCGATCCGATACAGATACATATGATAAAAATTACGATTGGACATAGATTGAAATAGGGATAATTAAGAATGGATACAGATACGAATGTGAAAGAATGGTGTTGTTATGGATACAAATGACAAAAGCGGTACCCCGTCCGGCAGGTCTCAGATAAATACTGGTTGGAGAATATGGATCTATGCGGCGATTGCGGCAGCAGGGATCATTCTGGCTGTTATCTGCGCAGTCGTTGGCATATTTGTTGGTAAATGGATCGAACAGCAGAAGAAGCCGGTCTTTAACAGTTCCATGATCCGGCAGAAGATCAGTATGTGCAGCGAGCTGACAACTTCTTCGTTGGATTATCATGGTGTTGTATACTTTGAAGACGGCGGAATTCCGTGGATTACCCAGAAGACATTTACAATGGAATATGATGCCCATGTAGAAGCGGGAATCGACCTCTCCAAGACGACGGTTGAGGTTCAGGATGAGGTGATCTATGTGACGCTTCCGGAGGTAGAGGTTCAGAATATCGTGATCGATCCTGACAGTCTGACATTTCACGATGAGAGTATTGCGCTTCTTAATTGGAAGAATCATGAGGATGTTGCGCAGGCTTTGCAATATGCGAATGAAGATGCATACACGCATGTGGAAGAGACAAGGCTTAAGGAACAGGCGCGCTCTCAGGCGGAGGATGTGATCCGGACGCTTCTGACTCCGATCATTGAGGATGAGAATAACTCCTATGAGATCGTAATCCAGTAACAGGAAAAATAATAGAGTATTTTATAGAAATCTGTCTATAAATAAGCTATAATATACTCAGTGTGAAATACTAAATAAAGGAGAGTGTATGGATGAAAGCATATAAGGACATGAGCCGCGATGAACTGTTGACATTGAAGGCAGCTTTGGAAGAAGAATATCAGGAGGAAGCGGCAAAGGGATTAAAGCTGAATATGGCTCGCGGGAAGCCGGGTGCTTCTCAGCTCGCGCTTGCCATGCCGATGCTGGACGTAGTGAACAGCGAATCGGATATGCATACATTTTTAGGTAATGACACCCGTAATTACGGAGATCTCGACGGTATCGGAGAAGCCAGAAAGCTGATGGCGGACATGATGGGTGTGGAGAAGAATAATGTTGTGGTGTGCGGTAATTCCAGTCTGAATATTATGTATGATACCGTATCCCGTTCTATGAATTTCGGTGTGAATGGTTCGACCCCATGGTGCAGATTGGATCAGGTAAAGTTCTTGTGTCCGGTACCGGGTTATGACCGCCATTTTAAGATCACGGAGGTATTCGGAATTGAGATGATCCCGATCCCGATGGATGATCACGGACCGGATATGGATCTGGTAGAAAAGTATGTAAATAATGATCCTGCAGTGAAAGGAATCTGGTGTGTTCCGAAGTATTCGAATCCGACAGGAATCTCTTATTCGGATGAGGTTGTGCTGCGATTCGCTAATCTGAAGCCGGCAGCGGAGGATTTCCGGATCTATTGGGATAACGCATACTGTATTCATCATTTGTATGAGGATCAGCAGGATGAGATCTTAAATATTCTGGATGAATGCGCCAAAGCCGGAAATCCGGATATGGTATACATATTTGCGTCTACTTCCAAGATCAGTTTTCCGGGCTCAGGAATCTCAGCGATCGCATCCTCACTTAATAATATTGACTTTATTTTGAAGCAGATGACGGTTCAGACCATTGGTCACGATAAGATCAACCAATTAAGACATGTTCGTTTCTTCAAGGATATTGACGGCTTAAAGGCACATATGAAGAAGCACGGAGAATTGCTCCGTCCGAAGTTTGAGGCTGTTCTGAATACATTAGATCAGGAACTTAACGGGCTTGAGATCGGATCATGGATCAAGCCGCGCGGCGGATATTTCATTTCCTTTAATGC
>JAFUAW010000149.1 GCA_017460485.1 Lachnospiraceae bacterium
AAAGTGCTTGCATTTCATCGAATTGTCTGTTATACTTACAAAGTCGCGTGTGGAACGCAGGCAATACGGCTCGTTGGTCAAGCGGTTAAGACGCCGCCCTCTCACGGCGGAAACAGGGGTTCGATTCCCCTACGAGCTGCTGATAATAACAGCATGTTTAATCCGATCTGATTAAATATGCTGTTTTTTGTGCTATTCTTATGAATACATCATATAATAATGTGACAGGAATTATATTGAGGTATCTATGGATTCCGTACAGGTAAATGAAAAAGGTGCCATTCGATTTGAAACAGTATCTTCCATTAGTCAGCTCCCAATCCGCAATGCGAGGATTATAATCACATATACCGGTGGAGATGAGAGCGTCATAGCACAGGCCCTGACCGATGAGAATGGCAGGACAGAGGATATTACTCTTCAAGCACCACCGAGAGTATATTCTATGGAGCCTGTTGAATATCAACCGTATTCAGAATATAATTGCCGGATCGAAGCTGGTGGGTACGAGGAAGAATTCATATCAGGGATTCAGGTTTTTTCCGGAGAGATCGCTGTTCAGAGAATGGAACTTCGTCCGACTACGGATCTGTCTGATGGATATGCGCCTATTGTGATTCCGGGGCATACCCTCTGGGAGAGCTTTCCACCGAAGATTCCGGAAGCAGAGATCAAGCCAATCGCGGAATCCGGAGAGATTGTACTGGATCAGGTGGTAATACCGGAATATATTGTGGTTCATGATGGTGTTCCGGAGGATTCCACCGCATCGGATTATTATGTCAGATATAAAGACTATATTAAAATGGTCGCCTCCTGTGAGATCTATTCTACCTGGCCGGAGAGTGCCATTGAGGCGAATGTGCTTGCCATTATGTCCTTTACTTTGAACCGTGTCTATACGGAATGGTATCGAAATAAGGGATTTAATTTTACGATTACCAGTTCCACCGCCTATGATCACAAATGGGCATATGGAAAGTCTACTTATGATAGTATAGATAATGTTGTGGATCGTATATTCACTTCTTATCTGTCCCGACCGAATGTTCAGCAGCCGATTTTAACCCAGTATTGCGACGGAGAGCGGACGACATGCCCAAACTGGCTGTCACAATGGGGCAGTAAACGTCTTGCGGATCAGAGTTATTCGGCTATACAGATTCTTCGATATTATTATGGAGATAATCTCTATATCCGACAGGCTGCTTCCGTGTCCGGCGTACCAGTATCGTGGCCGGGCTATCTCTTGGAAAGCGGTTCTACAGGTAATTATGTACGGACAATACAAGAGCAGTTAAACAGGATTGCACGGAATTATCCTGCAATTCCGACAGTCGTTGTGGACGGAATATACGGACCGAAGACAGAAGAAGCCGTAAGAACCTTTCAAAAGATATTCAGGCTCCCTCAAACCGGCACGGTTGGTTATACAACATGGTATAAGATCTCGGAAATCTATGTTGCAGTCGCAAGATTGGCGGAACTTGTATAAAAAATGAAAAGCAGGATCTTTGCAGGCAGATGTGCGGGCGCATTTTTGTAAGTGCCTGATGGTTGCATTTTAATAAATAAATGGTATAATAAACAAATCAAATAATATGATGAGGGGAAGAATAACCTATGGAAGAAAAGAAAAGCTCTACATTACCTATGATATTTGGCATTGTATCAATTGTGCTGTCCTGTACCTTTGGAATCGGACTGATTTTTGCGATTATATCTTTGATTTTATCGAAGAAAGCAGAGCCGGACGGAAAGCGTAAGGCTGGAATTATAACCAGTATCATTGGTATGGTATTGTCCGTGATCGCGCTGATCGTTATCATCATCATGGCTGCTATCACTGCTGCGGGTGCTTCTGCTGTGAAAGGAGTATATGATGATTTGAGCGAAAACACTTCGGGATATGACTGGAATATCTCAACAGAGGATGATTGGAACATAGATTCGGATGATTGGGATTTTGGTAATCTGACGGAACTTGATTTGGATCTAACTAATACAAGCACATCTGAGGAGTCCGTGTCTGATACTACAGAAGCTGTTGTTCAAATACCGGATCCTGCTTCGGATACAGATGATTCGATGCAGTCAGATTCGACGTTTGACTGGAAACGGGTTGGCGGTATGGTTGGAGGATATTTAGATATTCCGGATACCTATTACAACTTCTATGAGACTGGCGGATACTCTGATGTTTTGATTTTTTCGGAACAATATGCGTATGGTATGTCGGATATTATCACTCATTTTACCTATCCACAAGAATATGATGCGAAGATGACTGCTCAGAATCTTTATGATGGACTGAAGGCTGATTCTCAGGTTACATCAGTGAATATGGAGCTTTACGATACCGGTTCTTATCAGGGGTATTTTGTTGATTCTGTATATTCGGATGGAATTGAATGCCGGATATTCATATTTGATGATGAGGATCAGAACATGCAGTATATCAGTGTAGAGGGAATTACCACAGATGAATATTCAGGAATCTGGAAAAATGTCTTTGATTCTTATCAGTTGGCACAATAATATATGATAAATGAAAAAACTGCTTATTTATTTAAAAAAATATAAAAAAGAGAGCATCCTGGCTCCTTTGTTCAAGATGCTTGAGGCATCCTTTGAATTATTGGTTCCGCTTGTTATGGCGGCAATCATGGATCCCGGAATCGCCAAACAGGACCTGCCATATATATGGAAAATGGCAGGTCTTTTGGTGTTGCTTGCCATAGTGGGACTTACCACTTCACTGACCGCTCAATATTTTGCTGCTAAGGCAGCCGTGTCTTTTGCGGCAGATGTAAAGCATGCGTTATTTCAACATATTCAGGAGCTATCCTTCGGAACACTTGACGAGGTCGGAACTTCTACCTTGATTACGCGAATGACTAGTGATATGAATCAGGTACAGAATGGTGTAAACATGGTGCTTCGGTTGTTTCTACGCTCACCATTCATTGTTTTCGGAGCTATGATTATGGCGTTTATCATTAATTGGAAAGCTGCCTTTATCTTCGTTGTGGCGATTCCCATATTATCCATTGTTGTTTTCGGTATTATGATGATCAGTATTCCTATGTTTCAGAAGGTGCAGGAAGCTTTAGATCAGGTGCTTGGGATTACCAGAGAGAATATTACCGGTGTCCGGGTCATTCGTGCTTTCCATCAGGAACGACAGGAAGAAGATGCATTTCATGTGAAGAATGAATGGCTGACCCGACTACAACTGACTGTAGGCCGTGTATCTGCCTTTATGAATCCTGTCACATACATCATTGTTAATGCAGCAGTGATTGCACTGCTTTGGTCGGGTGCCGTTCAGGTAGATGATAATGTGATCTCACAGAGCGAGGTGGTGGCTCTTGTCAATTATATGAACCAAATTCTTGTCGAGCTGGTGAAATTTGCAAATCTGATCGTAACGATCACAAAGGCAGTTGCCTGCGGGAATCGGATCCAGTCAGTATTTGAACTTAAAGCCTCTCAGGACTATCCTGAGATCACGAGAGACGACGAACGTGAGAATAGTCCGTATATTGTGGAGTTTCGGAATGTATCCTTTGGCTATCATACATCTGGTGATTATGCGCTGCAGAATATCAGTATTCAGATAAAACCGGGAGAAACCATCGGTATTATTGGCGGTACCGGCTCCGGTAAGTCTACCTTCGTGAATCTGATTCCGAGATTTTATGATGTTACAGAAGGGTCGGTGTATGTGGACGGGCTTAATGTGACTGCGTACTCAAAGAAAGATTTACGACGTAAGATAGGAATTGTCATGCAGAAGTCGGTTATGTTCAAAGGGTCAATTCGCGAGATTCTTTTATGGGGAAATGAAAACGCAACTGATGAGGAGCTGTTTACTGCATTGAAAACAGCACAGGCATTGGAAGTTGTCGAGAAGAAGGAGCTTGGTCTATCCGAACCATTATCACAAAGAGCGAAGAATTTGTCAGGTGGTCAGAAGCAGCGTCTAACTATTGCCAGAGCTTTGGTGCGCAAACCAGAGATCCTGATCTTAGATGACAGCTCATCCGCCTTGGATTATGCGACAGATGCCCGTCTTCGTAAGGCATTATCTGAGCTTAATGATTCATTGACTATATTTATCGTATCTCAGAGGACCGCATCCATTCAGAATGCAGACCGTATTCTTGTATTGGATGACGGTCGTATCGTTGGTCTTGGAACCCATGAAGAATTATTGCGTTCATGCGAGGTCTATCAGGAGATCTATGATTCCCAGTTCAAGAAGGAGGTGCAGGTAAATGGCTGATCAGAAGCAAGCCTCCAAAAGAACCACTATGCGCAGGCTGGGAACCTATCTGAAGCCATATTGGTTCTATCTAACGGCATCGATCCTTATGTCTCTGGTGAGCGTGAGCCTTACCTTGTACATCCCGATCCTGACAGGTAGAGCTGTTGACAAGATTATCGGACCGGATAAGGTTATGTTTGAGGAACTGATTCGTGTTCTGATAACCATGGGACTTAGTATTGCTGTTACCGGAATCGCGCAGTGGGTCATGAATGTCTGCAATAATAAGATGACTTATTCGATTGTACGGGATGTTCGGCATGATGCAATTCAAAAAATTGAACAGCTTCCCTTAAAATACATTGATGCGCATACAAGTGGTGAGATTGTGAATCATGTGATCACGGATGTGGATCAATTTGCGGATGGTTTGTTGATGGGCTTTACCCAGCTCTTTACCAGTGTTATGACGATTCTCGGTACCTTGATCTTCATGCTTACGATTCATCCGGGAGTAACGCTGGTGGTTGTTGGAATTACGCCACTTTCCTTATTTGTTGCATCCTTTGTAGCACGTAAGACTTACCATTTATTCTTAGAGCAGTCGGAGCGGCGGGGTGAGCAGACCGGGATCATTGACGAGATGATCGGTAATCAGAAGGTGGTACAGGCATTTTCCAAAGAAGAGGATGTACTTAGGGATTTTGATGATAAAAACGAGAGATTGAAGGCTTGTTCATTGAAAGCTATCTTTTTCTCATCAATCACGAATCCGGCTACCCGCTTTGTAAATAGTATGGTATATGCAGGTGTAGGAATTGCTGGTGCGATTGTGGCCATCCGGGGGGGAATGTCCATTGGGCAATTAACTTCATTTCTCGGATATGCCAATCAATATACCAAGCCGTTTAATGAAATCTCCGGTGTGATTACGGAATTGCAGAATGCTTTTGCTTGTGCCGGAAGGATCTTTGCATTGATTGATGAAGAACCTCAGCTTCCGGACGATGAAGATGCAGTTATATTAGAGAATGTGGAGGGACAGGTAGACATACAGAATGTTAGCTTTTCATATCAGCCGGAGGATCAATTGATCATCGATCTATCCTTGCATGTGAAGCCGGGACAGCGGATCGCGATTGTCGGACCGACCGGTTGCGGCAAAACGACGCTCATTAATCTGCTGATGCGGTTCTATGATGTGGATTCCGGTGCTATTCTGGTAGAAGAAAAGGATATTCGGCATGTAACAAGAGAAAGCCTTCGGAATTCCTATGGAATGGTACTTCAAGATACATGGTTAAAGACCGGAACAATCCGCGAAAATATCTGTATGGGGCATCCTGATGCCTCTGAAGAATCAATGATCGAAGCTGCGAAGCTTGCTCATGCGCACAGTTTTATTATGCGGCTTCCTCAAGGCTATGATACAATGATTAGGGAAAATAGTGACAGTCTTTCTCAGGGGCAGAAGCAGCTTTTGTGTATAGCTCGGGTTATGTTGACACATCCTCCAATGCTGATTCTTGATGAAGCTACCTCTTCAATTGATACCCGTACTGAGATTCGAATCCAGAAAGCATTCCATCATCTCATGGAGGGACGAACCAGCTTCATTGTGGCACATCGTTTATCCACGATTCAAGAAGCGGATGTAATCCTTGTTATGAAGGACGGAAATATCATTGAACAGGGCAGTCATGAGGAACTGCTTACAGGTCATGGTTTCTACTATGAACTTTACAACAGTCAGTTTGCGTCTTGATCCAGAGCATGGAAAGTTCATCTATCTATAATTATATGCACTAAAATCACGCAGCACTAAGGGTGGAACTGTCCCACGAAAAACTGCTGTAACTATTTTCTATATTTCACATATTGTTCATGGTGATTTTCTAAAAACGCTCTCTAACACGCTAACGATGAAACAGCGTTCACGTTTTTGAAAATCATACATTCACTCTATGGAATTATCACGAAAATAGACAGGGGTGTTTTTCTTAGGGACATTTGTTGGAATAATTATGTTGAAATCATGCAGAAATGGTTGTATGATTGGAAATGATGTTAAATAAGCAGGATTATAATGCACTTGTGATGTTCTATCCTGCAGAATTATGATAAAAACAAGCTGTTATATGATACGGAATTATCATAAAATCAGGATATTACATAATATAGGAGACATAAGATATGAATAGTCAGGATATGATGAGATTAAATGATGAATTAAAGACTCAGTTCGATGAGCTGGTAGAGTATTGTATGCAGTCCGGAGCAATTAATCTGGATCTATATGCTGAATATGATGTAAAACGTGGTCTTCGTGATGCGAATGGTAAAGGGGTTCTGACCGGTCTGACCGAGATAGCCGATGTCGTATCCTATCAGGTTGTAGAGGGCATCAAGATGCCGACGGACGGCAAGCTCTATTATCAGGGATATGATGTACAGGAGCTTGTAAAGAGTTATTCCGACAGACGTTATGCATATGAGGAAGTCACTTATCTGCTGTTATTCGGAGAGCTTCCAAATCGTCATCAATTAGATAGTTTTATTAAGGTACTTGGCAGTCTGCAGGAGTTGTCAGGTATCTTTATCCGGGATGTCATCATGAAAGCACCGAGTGAGAATATTATGAATGGATTGCAGCGATGTGTACTTACTTTATATTCCTATGATGAAGCACCGGATGATATTTCCGTACCGAATGTCTTAAGACAGTCTTTGCAACTGATCGGCAAGCTTCCTTTGATCTCGGTATATTCTTATCATGCATATAATCATATTCATAAGGGCGAGAACCTTGTGATCCGGACACCGGATCATACGATGTCAACTGCAGAGAATATCCTGCAGATCCTACGCCCAGATGGTCATTATACGGAATTAGAAGCGAAGGTATTGGATATTGCGTTGGTTCTGCATGCTGAGCATGGCGGTGGTAATAATTCCACCTTTACGAACCATGTGGTTACTTCTTCCGGGACAGATACTTATTCGGCGGTTGCAGCATCAATCGCTTCGTTAAAAGGGCCAAGACATGGTGGTGCTAATCTGAAGGTTCAACAGATGTTCCGTGATATTAAAGAGAACGTTTCGGATATTACGAATGAAGAAGAGATTCGGATTTACCTTGAGAAGATCCTGAATAAGGAAACCTTTGATCATGCGGGACTCATCTATGGTATCGGACATGCGGTCTATACAGAAAGTGATCCGAGAGAAGTGATCTTAAAAGAATATGCGGAAAAACTTGCGATCGAAAAAAATCTGCATGATGAGTTTGAATTCTATGATCGTGTGGAACGAATTGCCAAAGAAGTCATTAAGGAACATCGGCATTTATTCAAACCATTATGCGCAAATGTGGATTTTTACAGCGGTTTTGTATATTCTATGTTGGATATTCCTGAGGCATTATTTACGCCGATCTTTGCCATCTCCCGTATATCCGGTTGGAGCGCGCATCGTTTGGAAGAGTTGGTAAATAAAGGCAAGATCATTCGTCCGGCATACAAATATGTAGGAGAACATCGTCCGTTTTCAGATTTGGATGAGCGTGAATAATTAGTCGGATCAAAAGAAAAATACTATTTTTGAATCAAAATCCTTACTACAAATAATAATGTCCGACAAGTGCGTGATTGATTATATACTTTATATTATGATCAATCACACGCATTTGTCGGACATGGACATACATATAAAGATAATGTATACATATGTCCGGTTCTTACACGCTTGTTATGGATGCGGCAGATTCTTTTTAAGACTCCTGACTTCTGGTCTCGCCTGCATACATGTAGAACGTGATCAGGTAAAGTCCTGCTAATCCGACTAACGCGTATACAATCCGGGAAATCCACGTCATATTACCGAAGATGAATGCAACCAGGTCAAAGCTGAAGAATCCGATCAGCCCCCAGTTTACTGCACCGATAATTGCAATTGTTAATGCGGTATAATCTAAGATTTTATTATTCATCGCTGCATACCTCCTTACATTCCTATTATGGCGTAAGCAGAAGCGGATTATACATTTTTTTATGTTACGATTTTAATATCATAGGATTATAATAGATATCTTCTTACTATCTAAGATGATCATTGAATATCAAAACTATTCCTTGCATTTTTTGATAATTTTTACTACAATATAATCGGCAGAAATTGGTTTTTTATAAGAAACCATGAAATAAATTACAACGGAGGGCTTGATATGAGCGATAATTCAAGACTGTCCGCCAGAGACCGTATTGCTTCTTTGCTTGATGATTCCAGCTTTGTTGAAGTTGGAGGCTATGTAACGGCAAGAAGCACGGATTATAATCTGGCAGACAAGGACACACCTGCGGATGGCGTTGTGACCGGTTATGGTACGATCGACACGAATCTGGTATTTGTATACAGCCAGGATGCAGAAGTGATGAATGGTTCTATTGGTGAGATGCACGCAGCCAAGATTGCCAGAATTTATGATATGGCAGTGAAAATGGGTGCACCGGTGATCGGATTCATTGATTGTGCCGGTCTGAGACTGCAGGAGGCGGTGGATGCGCTGAATGGTTTTGGTACGATCTATGCCAAACAGGTAATGGCATCCGGTGTTGTACCTCAGATCACAGCAGTATTCGGAGCTTGCGGCGGCGGTGCTGCAATTGTACCGGGACTTTCGGATTTTGCATATATGACAAAGGAGAATGCGAAGTTATTTGTGAATTCTCCGAATGTATTAGATGGGAATCACGTCTCGAAGTTAGATACTGCTTCTGCTGCATTCCAGAGTGAGAATTCCGGCAATGTGGATGCGGTATATGAGAGTGAATTAGAGGTGCTTGGTGAGATCCGGCGTCTGGTGGGAATCCTTCCGGCCAATAATGAGACGGATCTTTCATATTCTGACTGTACGGATGATATCAACCGCGGCGTGGAAGTAGATGGACTTGCAGGAGATGCGAAGGCAATTCTTATTGAGGTATCGGATGATAATCTCTTTGTTGAGACCAAGAAGGATTACGCGAAAGATATGGTAACAGGCTTTATCCGCCTGAACGGCGCAACGATCGGATGTGTTGCTAATCAGGGAACGGAAGGCGGAGATGTTCTGTCTGTTAAGGGTGCTTATAAAGCCGCTGAATTCGTGTCATTCTGTGATGCCTTTGAGATTCCTGTGCTGACACTGACGAATGTGAAAGGATATAAGGCTACCGTAGAAGAGGAGCAGGGACTTTCCAAGGCAGTTGCTACAATGATTGCCGCATTTTCCGGTGCTTCCGTACCGAAGGTGAATCTGATTACCGGAGAGGCTTACGGTTCTGCTTATACAGCTATGAATTCCAAGTCTATCGGTGCGGATATCGAATATGCATGGCCGAAGGCTAAGATCAGTGTGATGGATCCGGAGACCGCAGTAAAGATTATGTATGCTGACGAGATTGAGGATGCCGAGGATAAGCTTAAGGCAATTGCGGATAAGAAGAAGGAATTCGCAGCTTCCCAGGCAGATGTAATGGGTGCCGCGAAGCGTGGTATTGTGGATGATATTATTGTTCCGGACGGAACCAGAAAGCGTTTGGTTGCGGCATTTGAGATGCTGTACACCAAATGTGTGGAAAAGCCGGCCAAGAAGCACGGAGCAAAATAGAGAGGTGGCAGATTCATGAAGAAAAAAATAATGATTCTATCGCTGCTCACAATGATGATCTTTGCGGTTGCCGGATGTACAAAGTCCTTACCTGAGGATTTTGATGCAAGCTATTATTGTGACCAGTCAAAGGCATTGACGATGAATCTTCTGCAGTTCACAAACGATGAAGAGACATTCCGGATCCTATCCAGAGATGTTGCGTTTGGTTTTAATGAAGATGATCTGAATATGGATATTGATATTCTTCAGGATGCCTTTTCCGGAACTGCAACGGCCATTGAGGAAGCCGGTAAGCCGGGGAAATCGGTGGAAGCA
Organism: Lachnospiraceae bacterium; assembly: GCA_017460485.1. Taxonomy (GTDB): domain Bacteria; phylum Bacillota; class Clostridia; order Lachnospirales; family Lachnospiraceae; genus CAG-632. The sequence goes on from JAFUAW010000149.1 coordinate 10,236, forward strand.
ATCACCTGTAATGTTGAGGGCGATAATGTAACGGTAACATGTACCGTACCGTTTGAAAAATATAATGTTGATTATGAATTTACCTATATGCCGGATGAGAGGGCTGAGTATAATCCGTATGTATATAAGTATGATCTGGTTCAGATCGTGGTATCGACGGACTATCCGATGAGTGAGCTTCTTAAGATGGCAGGAATGAATACTCTTATGGGTATGGGAGTTGTATTCCTTGCTTTGATCTTTATTGCGTTTATCATAAGCTTATTCAAGTATCTTCCGGGAAGCGGTGCTAAGCAGCAGAAGGCAAAGGAAGAAGCAAAGAAGGCTGCTGCGCTTGCCCAGAGAGCTAAGACTCCTGAGACCATTCCGGAAGAAGCGGCCAAAGCGGCTGATCCGGAAGATCTGATGAATGATCAGGCATTGGTTGCTGTTATTACGGCAGCAATCTATGCAGCAAGCTCCGGACGAAGATCGGTAGTCAGCAGTGACCGGCTGATCGTTCGTTCTATTAAGAGAGCATCCAGATAATTAACGTTAGATATTTGAAGCTTAGAATAGTAATTAGGAGGACATAGATATGAAGAATTATAGAATTACCGTTAATGGAACTGCTTATGATGTAGCAGTAGAAGAGATAGAGGCAGGAAGTGTACCTGCAGCAGCACCTGCTGCCGCACCAAAGGCAGCTGCACCTAAGGCTGCGCCTGCTCCGGCACCGGCTGCACCTGCAGCATCCGCAGGAGCCGGAAGCATATCCGTTACAGCTCCTATGCCTGGTAAGATCCTGGCTGTAAAAGCAGCTGTTGGACAGGCAGTTAAGAAGGGCGATGTTGTTCTCATTTTAGAGGCTATGAAGATGGAAAATGAGGTTGTGGCACCGGAGGATGGTACCATTGCAAGTATTGACGTTACAGTAGGAACTGCGGTTGAGTCCGGAGATACATTGGCAACCTTGAATTAAATGCTGTCTAATTGATGTTTGCAGGAGGAATTTAAATGGAATATATAACATCGACGTTGCAAAACCTTGCCGATCAGACAGCGTTTTCCACTTTGTATTGGGGTAATTATGTTATGATCCTGGTTGCTTTGGTGTTCTTATATCTGGCAATCGCAAAAGGTTTTGAACCATTATTGTTGGTACCGATCGCATTCGGTATGTTACTTTCAAATATGTTCCCGAGTATCATAGAAGAAGGCGGCTTGCTGCATTATTTTTATCTGTTGGATGAAGCGAGTATCTTACCTTCCCTGATTTTCTTGGGAGTCGGCGCAATGACGGATTTTGGTCCGCTAATTGCCAATCCTGCCAGTTTCCTGCTTGGAGCGGCAGCGCAGTTTGGAATCTATGCGGCTTATTTCTTCGCTATTTTCCTTGGATTTTCCGGAAAAGAAGCAGCCGCTATCTCTATTATCGGCGGTGCAGACGGACCGACTTCCATCTTCCTTGCCGGTAAGCTGGGAATGGGCGGAACCTTGATGGGACCGATCGCAGTAGCGGCATATTCTTATATGTCCCTTGTGCCGGTTATCCAGCCGCCGTTTATGAAGTTGTTCACAACAGAAAAGGAACGGAAGATCAAGATGGGACAGCTTCGTCCGGTATCTAAGTTAGAAAAGATCCTGTTCCCGATCATAGTTACGATCGTTGTAGTGCTGATCCTTCCGACAACAGCACCGTTGGTAGGTATGTTGATGCTTGGTAATCTGTTCCGTGAATGCGGAGTTGTTAAGCAGTTAACAGAGACAGCATCCAATGCTTTGATGTATATTGTTGTTATTCTGCTTGGTACATCCGTAGGTGCAACTACAACGGCACAGGCATTCTTAAAGCTCAGTACTTTGAAGATTGTATTACTTGGTTTGATCGCATTTATCATCGGTACTTCCGCCGGCGTATTGTTCGGTAAGCTGATGTGCTGGATCACGAAGGGTAAGGTGAATCCTTTGATTGGATCTGCCGGAGTATCTGCGGTTCCGATGGCAGCGCGTGTATCACAGAAGGTTGGTGCTGAAGCGGATCCTACGAATTTCCTGTTGATGCATGCAATGGGACCGAACGTTGCCGGTGTTGTTGGTACAGCGGTTGCGGCTGGTACATTCCTTGCGATCTTCGGTGTGAAATAATGAATGTTGCTTTGCCGATCAAGGCAATCCATATCTCATGGAATCGGTATGAGATATGTCATAGATCAGATCATAAGATGTAAATAATTAAGGAGGATTATAAATGGCAGATCAGGTTACGGCTAAGCCGGTTAAAATTACAGAAACAGTGCTGCGTGATGCACATCAGTCCTTGATTGCTACACGTATGACAACAGAACAGATGTTGCCGATTATTGATAAGATGGATCAGGTTGGATACTATTCCGTAGAGTGTTGGGGCGGTGCTACTTTTGATGCATGTCTTCGTTTCCTTCATGAAGATCCGTGGGTAAGACTTCGTAAGTTAAAGGATGGATTTAAGAAGACACCGTTACAGATGTTATTCCGCGGTCAGAATATCTTGGGGTACAGCCCTTATGCAGATGATGTTGTAGAATACTTTGTTCAGAAATCCATTGCAAATGGTATTGATATTATCCGGATCTTTGACTGTCTGAATGATATCCGGAATCTGGAAACAGCGGTTAAGGCTGCCAATAAGGAGAAAGGACATGCGCAGGTTGCATTGTCTTATACTTTAGGGGATGCCTATACTCTGGATTACTGGAAGGATATGGCGAAGAAGATTGAAGATATGGGTGCCAATTCCATCTGTATTAAGGATATGGCCGGTCTTTTGGTTCCAACGAAGGCAACCGAGCTGGTACAGGCCTTGAAGGAAGGAACGACACTTCCGATTCAGCTTCATACACATTATACTTCAGGTGTGGCTTCCATGACCTATATGAAAGCTGTAGAGGCAGGATGCGATATCATCGATACAGCAATGTCGCCATTGGCATTGGGAACTTCTCAGCCTGCGACCGAGGTTATGGCGAAGGCATTTGAGGGTACTCCGTATGATCCGGGTCTGGATCAGAAACTGCTTGCTGAGATTGCGGATTACTTCCGTCCTTTAAGAGAACAGTGGTTAGAGTCCGGTCTTTTAAGTCCGAAGGTAATGGGTGTTAATATTAAGACCTTATTATATCAGGTACCGGGTGGAATGCTTTCCAATCTGGTGTCACAGCTGAAAGAAATGAAGGCCGAGGATAAGTTTAACGATGTGCTGGAGGAGGTTCCGCGTGTTCGGAAGGACTTCGGCGAGCCGCCGCTTGTTACACCGAGCTCACAGATCGTTGGTACACAGGCTGTACTGAATGTCGTTTCCGGCGAGCGTTATAAGATGCTGACCAAGGAATCCAAAGATCTGTTAGTCGGTAAGTATGGACAGACGGTGAAGCCGATCAATCCAGAGGTTCAGAAGAAGGCGTTAGAGAGTCTTGGCATGACAGAGCCGATCACTCATCGGCCTGCTGATGATATTGAACCGCAGCTTGAGAAATTAGAGAAGGAGATGGCTCAGTACAAGCAGCAGGATGAAGATGTATTATCCTATGCGTTATTCCCACAGGTTGCGACCGAATTCTTTAAGTATCGGGAAGCACAGGCAACGAAAATGGATGAGTCCTTAGCAGATAAAGCGAATAAGGTATATCCGGTATAATATCAGAGTCAGAATATGCCACGAATGTTAATATATATTGATATTCGTGGTATATTTGTTCATTTTTAATATGACATGCAGTATAGTTTTTGATATGGTTTATCATATTTGACTGACAAGAAAACAGGTTCCTGATACTATGAAACATACAATTATCGTGATCGGCGGCGGAGCAGCCGGTATGATTGCCGCAATCGAAGCGGCAAGACAGAAACAATCGGTTATTTTGATCGAAAAAAATGAAAAGCTGGGAAAGAAGGTCTATATTACAGGTAAGGGACGGTGTAATCTGACTAATGCCTGTGAAGTAGAAGAATTATTTCCGAATATTGTAAGCAATCCCAAGTTCATGTACAGCTCCATTTACGGATTTGATAATCATCAGACTATGGAGTATTTTGAACATCTGGGTGTACCGCTTAAGGTGGAACGGGGTAATCGTGTATTTCCTGTGTCGGATCATTCTTCGGATGTGATCCAAGGACTCCAGCAGGAATTAAAACGCTTACAGGTTCAGGTTTGTTTGCATACGGAAGTGGCAGATCTGATGCTTGATCGTACTTTAGAAGATCATATATTCATCAAGGGGGTTTGCTTGAAAAGTGGTAAGACGATCTCTTGTGACCGCGTGATCCTTGCAACCGGAGGCCGGTCTTATCCCGCAACCGGTTCTACCGGTGACGGATACCGGATGCTCAGTAAGTATGGCCATACCATCCGTGAATGTCAGCCGTCTCTGGTTCCTTTTAATACCGAGGAAACCTGGTGCAAAGATGTGATGGGTTTAACACTGAAAAATGTACAGGTTACCTTAAAATGCGGAAAGAAGGAATTATATCAAGGCTTTGGAGAACTGCTGTTTACACATTTTGGACTTAGTGGCCCCTTGGTTTTATCTGCCAGTGCCTATATTGGGAAATACTATTGTGAGCCGATGGAGCTCATTGTTGATTTGAAGCCTGCACTATCCGGGGAACAGTTGGATCAAAGGATTCAGAGGGATTTTGTCAGATATCAGAATCGTCAGCTGCTCCATGCTCTGGATGATCTGCTTCCGAAGAGGCTGATCCCTTATATTATTCAGTCTAGCGGAATCCCGGAGGATAAGCGTGTCAATGGGATTACCAGACAGGAGCGAAATCATATCATCGATGCATTGAAGGCTTTGCGCTTCCATGTAACCGGAACCAGAGGATTTGAAGAAGCTATTATCACCAGAGGCGGTGTTCATGTAAAAGAAATTGACCCACATACGATGGAGTCAAAGCTGATCTCCGGATTGTATGTTGCGGGAGAAGTGTTGGATGTGGATGCTGTCACGGGCGGCTTTAATCTTCAGATTGCCTGGAGTACCGGATATGCAGCCGGACAGGCGGCCGGGTTATTTTCATAGAAAGCCGTCGTTGATTAAGGGTAATGTAATAAAATTTTCATGAATCAATCATTGAAAGGGGTATAGATCATATGGCAAGTGTGGCAATTGACGGACCGGCAGGAGCAGGAAAAAGCACTATTGCGAAGCTGGTTGCTAAAAGACTGCAGGCGGTCTATGTAGATACCGGTGCTATGTACCGCGCAATTGCAATTTATTTCTTAAGAAATCATTTAAACCCTGAGAATCCGAATGAGGTTCTTAAGGCTGTAAATGATTTGGAAGTTCAGATTACTTATGAAGGAGACGCACAGCAGGTATGGCTGAACGGAGAAAATGTGACACCTTATCTTCGAACCGAGGAAGTCGGTAATATGGCATCATTATCCTCCGCCAAGCAGCCGGTGCGTGATAAATTATTACAATTACAGCGTGATATGGCTGTTAGTCAGATGGTTGTTATGGATGGCAGGGATATCGGAACAAATGTGCTGCCGAATGCAGAGGTTAAGATCTATCTGACAGCGTCTTCCGCGGAACGCGCAAGACGAAGATATAAGGAATTGACGGAAAAGGGGGAAAGCTGTGATCTTGCTCAGATTGAAGCGGATATTATCAATCGCGATGAGCAAGACATGAATCGCGAGATCGCACCGCTTAAAAAAGCAGAGGACGCATATTATCTGGATTCCTCGGATCTTACCATTGAAGAGGTTGTGGAGGAGATTCTCGCTCAATGTGAGTGTATTCGATAATAGATAATGATTTATAGATCAGGAGGTACGATCCATCCATGAAAGTGATACTTGCGAAAACTGCCGGTTTCTGCTTTGGTGTGAAACGGGCAGTGGATATGGTATATGAGACAGTAGAAAAGAATAAGATAAGCCAAGTTCCAGTATATACCTATGGTCCGATCATTCACAATGAAGAAGTGGTAAATGATCTTAAAAAAAAAGGTGTTGTAGTTATTGATTCCATCGAGGAGATTGAGAAGCTTACTGAAGGCAGTGTTGTGATTCGTTCTCATGGGGTTGAGAAGAAGGTGTATGATGTGATCGAGCAGAGCGGGCTGGAGTTGATCGATGCGACCTGTCCATTTGTATTGAAGATTCATTCCATTGTTCGTGAGGAAAGCGAGAAGGGAAATCAGGTATTGATCATTGGCGATCCGAAACATCCGGAAGTACAGGGGATTCGAGGCTGGTGTAAGAACGAACCTTATATTGTTCAGAGTGAAGAGGAAATGGAAGTACTTGCTCTTGATCCGAACCGGAAAGTATCTATTGTTTCACAGACTACATTTAACGCTAAGAAATTCAAAAAATTAGTTGAAATCTTGCAAAAAAAAGAGTATGATATAAGTGCTTATAATACGATCTGCAATGCGACCGATGCCAGACAATCAGAGGCAGCTAAGATTGCGAAGGAAGTGGATGCGATGATCGTGATAGGCGGTAAGAATAGCTCTAATACGCAGAAGCTATATAATATCAGTAAAACTGAATGTGCGAATACTTACTATATACAGACACTCGTTGATTTGGATTTGACAGCTCTTGAATCCGCAAGTAGGGTAGGTATTACTGCAGGGGCATCTACCCCAAACAATATTATTAAGGAGGTTCATGAAGCATGTCAGAGATGAGTTTTGAAGAATTATTACAGGAAGAAGAAAAGAACAGCACCTTGATTTCCCCTGGAAAGATTGTTGAGGGGGAAGTGTTAAGTGTTAAGCCGGATGAGATCATTGTTAATATTAACTATAAGTCTGAAGGCGTTATTCCAAGAAATGAATATACCAATCAGCCGAATGTTGACCTTACTACATTTGTTAAGGAAGGCGATACCATTAAGGCAAAGGTTGTCAAGACCAATGACGGAGAAGGACAGGTATTATTGTCCTATAAGCGTGTCGCACAGGATGCCGCGAATGATAAGCTTCAGGCTGCATTTGATAATAACGAAGTATTAACCGGTAAGGTTGAGAAAGTATTGGAAGGCGGTCTGACCGTTAACTATGAAGAATCACTCGTATTCATTCCTGCCAGTCTGGTATCGGATGTGTATGAAAAGAATCTTGAAAAATATCAGGGACAGGAGATTGAATTCGTATTAACCGAATTTAATCCGAGAAAGCGCAGAATTATCGGTAATCGTAAGGTATTGCTGGTTGCTAAGAAAGAAGAAGCGCAGAAGGCATTATTCGAAAAGATTGAAGTAGGAATGACTATTGAAGGAACCGTTAAGAATATCACCGACTTTGGCGCATTCATTGATCTGGGCGGTGCAGACGGATTGCTTCATATTTCCGAGATGTCATGGGGCAGAGTTGAAAATCCGAAGAAGGTACTTAAGGTTGGAGAGACCGTTAAAGTATTTATCAAGGACATTCAAGGTAATAAGATCGCTCTCAGCATGAAGTTCCCTGAGAATAATCCATGGGCTAATGCAACTGAGAAATATGCAGTAGGCAATCTTGTTACCGGTAAAGTTGCTAGAATGACTGATTTTGGTGCGTTTGTTGAATTAGAACCGGGTGTGGATGCATTGCTTCATGTATCACAGATCGCGAAGGAGCATATTGAAAAGCCTGCATCTGTATTGTCTGTTGGACAGGAGATCACAGCCAAGGTTGTTGATTTTAAGGAAGCAGACCGTAAGATCAGCCTGAGCATGAAAGCTTTGATCGCTGATACTGAGGAAGATGAGACGGAAGATGCACCGGTTGAGGATACATCTGATGAAGAAGTAACTGTTGAAGAAGTTACGATCGAGGAAGCTCCTGCTGATGCAGAAGAACCGGTTGAGGAAGCTGCTGAGGCTGCGGAAGAGACCACAGAAGAATAAGTTATGCGTTAAGCATACTGCTATCAATACTATATGACTTTAAGAATAAACTGTCGATTCGGGCAGTTTATTCTATGATTGGGGGATATCACAATGTTTGATGATTATGAAGGATTTAAGAAGAATATATTAAGCCTTACGGGAATTGATCTTAATTCTTACAAAGAACGACAGATGAAACGTCGGATCGATACATTAGCAAATAAATTAGGATTTAAGGATTATGATTCTTATTATAAGGATCTGAAGATGAATGCGGATCACAGAAAGCAGTTTATGAATTATCTGACGATCAATGTATCCGAGTTCTATCGGAATCCGGGACAATGGAATACATTAAGAGATAATATTATTCCGAATCTTTTGAAATCCGGTAACGGAGAGCTTAAGATCTGGAGTGCTGCCTGTTCTACCGGTGATGAGCCATATACCATTGTAATGATGTTGAAGGAACATTTTCCGAAGGTAAGATTCTCTCTGACAGCTACCGATCTGGATGATCTTGTGATCGCATTTGCAAAGGAAGGTAATTATTCCCAGAAGAGTGTTGCCGGGCTTCCAAAGGAATATTTGAATAAGTATTTCACGAAGAATTCAGATGGTACTTATCAGATATCCAAAGAGGTAATTTCAAAGGTTAATTTTAAGCAGCATAATCTGTTAAGTGACCGGTATGATATGAATTATGATCTGATCGTATGCCGGAATGTGCTGATCTATTTTACGGAAGAGGCAAAGCTGGACATCTTTAAGCGGTATTATCAATCTCTTCGTCCGGAAGGATATCTATTCATCGGAAGCACGGAGCAGATCATTCAGGCCAAGGAGATCGGTTATGAATTACAGCATTCGTTCTTCTATAAGAAAAAGATTTAAGTGAATGTGATTAAGTTAATAATGATTGGATGTAAGCATTAAGGAATGCGGAATCTTTTAATAAGGATTCGTCTAATTCCAGATAGTATTCTTTGGATTGCGGAGCTGCCTGATAGAATTTGGGCGGCTCCGTTCTTTTGGTATCCGGTATATTATGTATAGACACATATTCGGAATTCTTAAAACCAGGAGATATAGGAATGAAATCTCCATATTTTTTCAGATAACAGTTATTTTTCTTCGCTTTTTCTTTGAATTCGGTGTCTACAAATTCGGCAACGCTTTTATGTATCACTGTATCTTCCAAAGGCAGATAGTAATAATCCTTCCAGTTGCTGATATAATAAAAGAGTTCCGCTTTAAGAACAGGGATCAGGATCCGTCCCCGACTGTTTTCATAATGAATCTGAACTCCCCGGATCTGAAGCTGAAAAGGAAGAGGAAGTGTCACAGGAAGCGGATATTCGACTGCGATATACCTATTATCGGAAGAAGGAAGGTCATAGATATCGCAATTATCTATAATCGAAGAAAAAATTGCAGTATAATTAAGCAACTGAAGCATAGGGATCATAGCAAGAATATCTTCATAATTATGTCTGTACAGATGATATTCTGCTTCTTCTGAATGATCGATCAGATATTGCTTATATACGGAGATTAATTCTCCACCATTATATGCGTCGGATCTTGTGAATCCCATGGATTGTTCCAACGTCGACAGCTTTAAGTTCGAAAGCATGAGTCCTTGACGATATGGCTTGATGATCTTATACAGATCAAGACTTTGAACTCTCGATAATTCCGATGTCTGATCGACGGGCAGTCCAAGTGAAAGATATTGACGGATCTTTTCTTCTAAAAATGGGATATCAAACTGATCTCCGTTATAGTGAATTAGAATCTCATATTCTTGCAATATAGATAAGAATTCCAATATCATTGCATATTCGGATCTGCCGTCTTCATTAAACAGTATCCGGTAATGCCATAGAGAATCCTGCATGTAACAATAGCCGATCATATAGCACATGCAATTCTTTGGCGAGAAACCGGTAGTTTCAATATCAAAAAGAAGCTGCCTGTCCAAAGGGGCATAAGCAGCAGCCTGTGTCAGATCAAGATCGGCGTATGATGTTGTAACTATAGTTCCGGACCATTCTTTCATTTGTATACCTCAACTTTTTATTTTAAAAATAAATACTTCTTGTTCTTTTGCTCAATTACGTGTAAATCCGGGTTCCAAATAATGTATTGAATTATCTGATAGTGGTATAGACACTAAAAATTATATATTTACAAGGATGTTCTGTCAATTCCGTGTAATTAACTTTGAAAGCAGGTTTATGAAATGAATTCTTGCACATTGTTACCATGAGATATATAATAAATAATGTGTGAGCCGGCAGGAATGCCAACGATATAGAACAGGAGCCTTTTGATGATCGCTTATATTCGGGGAATTATATATGATATCGAGGAAGATGCGGTAATACTGGATCAGCAGGGGATCGGATACAGGATCTATTCCTCGGCTATGGATCTCAATCAATTATCCGGCATGAACCGGGAAGTGACCATGCATATTCATATGAGTGTCAGAGAAGATGATGTTAGTTTGTATGGATTCCTGACGAAGGAAGAATTATGGATGTATGAGTTGCTGATCAGTGTATCCGGAATCGGACCAAAGGCAGGACTTTCCATCCTTTCGGTGCTGACTGTCAAGGATCTTCAAATGGCGATCATCAGCGGAGATGCCAAGGCGATCACGCAGGCAAATGGCGTCGGTATGAAGGGTGCTCAACGAGTAATCATGGAACTAAAAGATAAGATCGATCTGGAATCTATGCTTACCCGTGATACTATGGAGAAATCGACGGTCGGATCAGCTGTCGACAGGAATCCGGATTCCGATGTGATAACAAATACCGCGCTGGCTTTGACTGCACTTGGTTACTCGCAGTTGGAAGCTGCAAGAGCAATCCGTGAAGTAGCAGGCGCATCCTCCATGTCAGAAGAGGAATTATTAAAACAGGCACTTAAGCAGTTGTTATAATATAGAACGAAGACTATGAATAATCGAGTGATCACAACTGAATTAATAGAAGAGGATGTGAAGCTGGAAAGCAATCTGCGTCCTAAGTTTCTGGATGATTATGTTGGTCAGGAAAAGGTCAAAGAGAATCTTAAGATCTTTATCGAAGCGGCGAAGAAACGGGGCGAGCCTTTGGATCATGTACTGCTTTATGGTCCTCCGGGGCTGGGAAAGACTACATTGGCCTCTATTGTAGCGAATGAAATGAAGGTTAATTTAAAGATCACTTCCGGGCCTGCCATCGAGAAGCCGGGAGAACTGGCAGCGATCTTGAATAACTTAAATGAAAATGATGTGCTTTTTATTGATGAGATCCATCGTTTGAATCGTCAGGTGGAAGAGGTTCTGTATCCCGCTATGGAAGACTATGCGATCGATGTTATGATCGGAAAAGGTGCTGCGGCACGATCTATTCGGCTGGAGCTGCCGCATTTTACATTAATCGGAGCCACTACCCGCGCGGGAATGCTGACAGCTCCACTTCGAGACCGGTTTGGAGTTGTTAACCGGCTGGAATTCTATTCCACAGAAGAATTAACGGATATCATCGAACGCTCGGCTTATATGTTGAAGATAGAGATTGAACCGGCAGGCGCAGTGGAGATTGCCAGACGATCCCGGGGAACGCCGAGACTGGCCAACAGATTATTAAAAAGAGTACGTGATTTCGCGGAAGTGGAGTATCAGGGCAATATTACATATGATGTTGCCAATGACGCTCTGAATCGTCTTGAGGTTGACAGCCATGGTCTGGATGAGATGGATCGAAGGATCCTTCTTACCATGATCGATAAGTTCGACGGAAAACCGGTTGGCTTGGACACACTTGCCGCTGCCATCGGAGAAGATGCCGGAACCATTGAGGATGTGTATGAACCATATCTTATAAAGAATGGCTTTATCAACCGTACACCGCGGGGACGGATTGTAACCGATCAGTGCTATGCACATTTTGGCTTTGCACCCAAAGTCAGTGAATGATCATATAAGACAGGAATCATAGGTAGGAGGGAATTATGGCAGAAAAGAATGATGTTTCAGTATTGATCAATGGCAAGATCTACAAATTAAGCGGATATGAAAGCAGTGAGTATTTGCAGAAAGTTGCCACATACATTAATGAGAAGATTGCCGAATGCAAGTCCAGCGAGCATTATCGTAAGCTAAGTGCGGAATATCAGGGAGTGTTGCTTGCTTTGAATATCGCTGATGACTATTTTAAAGTGAAAAAGCAGGCAGAAGAAGCCGGTAAAGTGGAAGGTGAGAAGGACAAGCAGGTTTATGATCTCCGGCATGAAGTGATCGAGACAAGGATCAAGCATGAGTCCGCTTTGAAGCTGGTAGAAGAATATAAGGAGCAGGTGAATGCTCTACAACGCAAGATCATTCAATTAGAAGCAGAACAGAATCGTAAGACCGATAAACCATGATACAGAGAGTACCGGAAGTTCTTGCGCCGGCAGGTTCCTATGATATTATGCTAAGCGCATTTCAGGCAGGAGCCGATGCGGTATATCTTGGCGGCAGAATGTACGGCGCCAGAGCCTATGCATCGAATCTGTCGGATCAGGAATTGATTCATGCAATTGAATATGCGGCATTTCATCATAAGAAGGTATATTTGACGGTAAATACTTTGTTGAAAGACGAAGAAATTGACCGTCTTTCTGTGTTTTTAAAAGAACCTTACGAAGCGGGACTTGATGGTGTGATCGTTCAGGATTTGGGAGCGGCATCCCTTATCCGGAAGATATTTCCTCAAATGGAGGTTCATGCGAGTACACAGATGACGATCACAAGTCCGGCAGCTGCTCTTAAAATGAAAGAAATGGGGATGACCAGAGTTGTTCCTGCCAGAGAATTATCCATAGATGAGATCCAAAAGATCCGTAAGATCAGTGGTCTTGAAGTGGAAGTATTTGTTCATGGAGCTCTTTGTTATTGTTATTCCGGACAATGCCTGTTAAGCAGTATGATCGGAGGAAGGAGCGGCAACCGCGGAACCTGCGCGCAGCCTTGCAGGCAATTATATAGTTTAAAACAGAGTAATTCAGAAGCGGAAAATATACAGAAAGCGCGTTATTATCTAAGTCCTAAAGATCTCTGCGGTCTTCCTGCGATCCCGGAACTGATCGGGATCGGTGTGGATTCTTTGAAGATCGAAGGACGGATGAAGAATGCGGAGTATGTTATATCAGCGGTTCAGGCATATCGGCGTGCGGTAGATGCATGTATGAAGAAGGAAGAGTTTGATGTTGTCAAAGAACAAGATCGTCTTGCGGATATCTTTAACCGGGGGAATTTTACGGAAGGCTATTATCGTCAATATCATGGCTTATCTATGATGAGTATGGACCGGAATCATCATAATGGTTTGTATATCGGAAAGATCGTTAAGATTATCGGCGGTACCTTTGATCTTGAATTATGTCAGAAGCTGGATCAGGGGGATATCCTGGAGATCCGAACCGGTAACGGATCCTATGTGGAACTGACTTCCGGACAGGAAGGAAGAATCGGAGATATTGTAACATTACATGGCAAGCAGATGAGATCATTATCGGTCGGTATGCGGGTATATCGTACCAAACATCCGGCATTATGCAATGAGTTGTCCGAATCTAATGCAAGACGGCAATTGAAAGAAATTATTCATATTTCAGTTATATGCAAGAAAGACTTGCCTGTTACAATAACAATGAGTTGTGATGATCATTCGGTCACGGTTACCGGTCCTATAGCGGAACATGCGCAGTCCCGGCCGGTTACAAAGGAAGATCTTCAGGATAAGCTATATAAGATCGGGGATTATCCTTTTACGATCGATTCCGTGGCTTGGGATGTGGAGCCGGATGTATTCATTTCCATGAAGGACTTTAACCGGCTTCGCCGTAAAGCGATGGAAGAATTAGAATATGCGCTTCGACACAGTAAGAGACGAGTGTCCGATCCGAATTTGGATCATCTATCGGATTATAGATTGACAGATGCAAGAAAGACGTCTGTATCGACATCTGTTGGACTGTCTGTATATATTGCTGACCCGTGTCAGCTGGATCCAGTCATGGAATGCACAGATGTGACCACTATTGGGTTAGAAGTGGAATATCTGTCTTACGATCAGGTACAGGAGTTGATCGGAAGAATCCGTTCCAAGATGGATGATCACAGACGGGATCTGTCCGTTATCCTGGCATTCCCGCATATATACCGTATGAATATGCAGGAAGATATGGAGCGATATCTGTCACTTCATGCAGATGGCTGTCTTGTTCGTACCATGGATGAATTATGTATTGTAGATTCCTTTCGAAGTGCACATCAACCGGAGCTTGCAATCATATTAGATTCAAGTGTATATGCGTATAATCGGCTGTCTGTCGAATATTACAGACAGAACTTCGGCATTCAGGCCTTGACGCTGCCTGTAGAATATGCGGAAAATGATCTTATACGATTATTCCGTGCTTCCGGTAATTGCGACTGGCAGTGGGTGATCTATGGGCATCAGATGGTAATGGTAAGCGCACAATGTGTCTATCTGAATACGGATCAATGCAGACAGGGCAGTGATCCGCAGAATCTTGTGAATGATCATGATGATGAATTGACTGTAGAACGTATATGTAAGTATTGTTATAATGTATTATATCAAAAGAATCCGGTATGTTTGTTTGAAATGAAGTCCCGTGTACCGGAGTTTGCAAACTGCGTAATGCGGATGCATTTTCTGCATGAATCGGCGGATACGATCCGTAATCTGCTGGCATATAGTCTTCCGGATGCGTACACATTCGGAAGATATTTGAAAGGAATATAAATTCTTTATGATAAATCTGATTTCTTTGCTTGCACAATATTTAAGCGTGATCCTGCTTGCGGTCTACGGATGGCTTGCATTCAGTGTCTATCTGACATCCGATGAGAAGAAGAAAGGACGTAAGCTGACGGCACAGATCGTTCTGGTCTTTTTGATCCATTTTTTATGGAATCTGATCCTGTTTATGCGGATGGAATCGTTAAAGGTCTTATTGTTATACGGTGCCGAGATCTTGATCGCCTGTATCTATATGGCTCTATATCACCGGTATTATCCGTATTCTTCCAGAGCCATTACGAATAATATGTGTTTTCTTCTTCTGCTTGGCTATACGATGCTGACACGGATCAATACAAGTCTGGCGATCCGACAGTTCGTGATATCTGCGGTATCTATGCTGATCGTAAGCTTTATACCTTTGATCATGCTGAAGTATCATAATCTCCGTAAGTATTATCTTGTATATGGAATAATGGGGATTCTGGCATTGCTGACAGTTTTTATTCCGAAATCGGTTCCGTTCTTTCACGGTTTGGAGGTCTACGGTTCCAGAAACTGGATCCAGATCGGTACGGACAGTTTGTCAATATCATTGCAGCCATCGGAATTCGTCAAGATATTATTTGTATTCTTTGTAGCAAGTATTTTCGCGAAAAGTACATCTTTCCGGCAGGTTGTTCTCGCCACCTGTTTTGCGGTAGCGCACATCGGAGTGCTGGTATTGGAAAAGGACCTTGGTGGGGCACTGATCTATTTTGTTGTATATGTTATGATGCTTTATGTTGCGACTCAACGCTCGGTGTATCTGCTCCTTTCGTTCGGGGCAGTGATCGCGGCAGGCGGTTTTGCGTTCCTGCTTTTCCGCAACAGTCTGTTCCAGCATGTGATCGTTCGGGTCAATAACTGGATCGATCCGTGGACGAATATTGACAGTTCAGGATACCAGATCGCGCAATCATTATTTGCGATCGGTTCCGGCGGCTGGTTCGGATCCGGGATCGGACAGGGAATGCCGGAACTAATACCGGTGCGGGAAAGTGATTTTATATTCTCGGTTATTTCCGAAGAAATGGGTTTGATCGCCGCCATGATCCTCATATTGATCTGCTTCAGCGTATTTATCGGTTTTATCGATGTCTCAATGAAAAGTAAAATGACTTTTTATAAAAATATGGCACTCGGATTTGCCATCTGCTATATCTTTCAGATCTTACTGAATATCGGTGGTGTAACGAAATTCATTCCTTCCACGGGTGTTACCCTCCCTTTGGTAAGCTATGGTCTGAGTTCGGTAACCAGTACATTGATCGTGTTCCAGATCATTCAGGGAACGCATATGATTTCATTAAGAGAGGCACAGTACATTGAACGAGAAAAAGAAAAGATTCTCTCAGCAGCAGAATCCGGAGGAATTCCTGCGCCGGGAGAAGCGGAGGAGTGAACAAAATAAAATAGCGAATCGTCCGATCTTAGTTCTGACCTATGTGTTTGCATTCATTTTTTTTGGCATGATCATATATCTTGCCAAATTCATGATCGCGGACAGCAGTACCGTAATTGCCAATTCTTATAATAAACGGCAGGATCATCTTGCAGAACGGGTGGTACGGGGAGATATCATGTCTTCCGACGGTCATGTTCTCGCGACAACGAATGTCGCGGAGGACGGAAATGAATACAGGTATTATCCGAATGGCAATATGTTTGCTCATGTAGTCGGGTTTTCCACCTATGGCAGATCCGGATTGGAACTATCTTCGAATTATTACCTGCTTACCTCCAATGCCAATATTGTAGAGCGTGTACGGAATTCCGTATATAACGAAAAGAATATGGGAGATACGGTTGTTACTACTCTGGATTATAATCTTCAGAGTACTGCTTATAATGCCATGGGATATGCCAAAGGTGCCGTAGTCGTAATGGAACCGGATACAGGTAAGATCCTTGCCATGGTTTCCAAACCGGATTTTGATCCGAACTCGATTGATGTGATCTGGGATTCGATCACGGACGAAACTTCCTCCGATAAGACGATTCTGCTGAATCGCGCTACACAGGGACTCTATCCGCCGGGTTCGACATTCAAGGTTCTGACATCGCTGGAATATATGCGGGAAAATAAAGATTGGGAACGTTATTCTTATGAATGTCAAGGGGAAACAGTAGTGAATAACGTTGCTATCCATTGCTATAACAATACAGTCCATGGAACAGTCAGTCTTGCGGATTCTGTTGCATTCTCTTGCAATACATCATTTTCGAATCTGGGAGCGTCTCTGGATACGGATGCGTTCCATAGCCTATGTGAGACATTTCTGTTCAATAAAGACCTTCCTTACAGCGGCTTATCGAATAAGAGCAGTTATGTATTGAATGGAAAAAGTGATCCGTCTCAGATTCCGCAGACGGTGATCGGTCAGGGAGATACACTGATTTCTCCGCTTCACAATGCCATGATCATGTCTACCATTGCCAATGGCGGCGTCATGATGAAACCATACATGCTGGATCATATTGAGAATTATAACGGAGATCAGGTTCGTTCGTATTCGCCGTCCGCTTATAAGCGGCTGATGACCGTCAGAGAGACACAGGATATGACCGAACTGCTTTGCGGAGTAGTGGATTACGGCACAGGATATGTACTGAATACCAGTGCTTATAGTGTGGCCGGCAAGACCGGTACCGCCGAATATAATGAAAAAGGAGAGTCTCATTCATGGTTTGTAGGATTTTCCAATGTGGAGAATCCGGATATTGTGGTGTCTGTGGTAATCGAGGAGGCGGATGTCTCCGGAGTACGCGCCGTCAATGTTACCAAGCAAATCTTCGACGCGTATTATCAATAAGATATGTGTCAGAGCGTATTACTTTGACGATTTACAGACTTTTTTGTTGTAAAATCTAATCTGTTATTGATTTGAGTTCTTATTCTTGTTATACTGTAACTAAGTGAGATACACACCAAATAGTTAGCTGCGGAATAAACGGCTGCTGAAGTTTGCTTATGGAGGAAGTTCTATGATTGAAGCAACAAGTTGTGGTGGTGTGGTAATTTTCAGAGGCAAGATCCTGTTACTTTATAAGAATTATCGTAATAAGTATGAAGGATGGGTTCTTCCAAAAGGAACAGTGGAAGAAGGAGAAGAACATTCCGAGACGGCACTTCGGGAAGTTCAGGAAGAAACCGGTGTTCGGGCAACCATTATTAAGTATGTAGGCAAGAGTAATTACACCTTCAATGTATCCAATGATGTTGTGAATAAGGATGTTCATTGGTATTTAATGATGGCGGATAGTTATTACAGCAAACCACAGAGAGAAGAGTATTTCATGGATTCCGGATACTATAAGTATCACGAAGCCTATCATTTGCTGAAGTTTCCGAATGAAAAACAGATTCTGGAACAGGCATACGCGGATTATACGGATCTTCGCCGGCATAATCAATGGGGAACCAAGAAATATTTCTAAAATGATTAAGAAAGAGACCAAGTGTCTCTTTTTTAATATTGCAGACAGGTTCGGTTTCTGTTATTTTATATTAGAAATGTAACATTGACGGTAATCCATTTTATATGGAGGTATATGAAAATGGACAATATGGATAATAATAAAAATGACATTGATCCCCAAAACCCAAAGGAGATCTCTGATAAAAAGAGTAAAAAAAGAGGACCTCGGGATTATATCCGTACGGCGGTCATGACGGTTTGCGTCTGTGTATTTATCGGCTGCGCGGTCTATCTGGGTAAATATTATTATGAGATCAATCATTCCCAAAGCGGTGTAAAGGATCTTAGAAATATGATTGCAACGGATGATAGTACATCTGATTCTACTATATCGGAAGATGATGATCCTGCACGCGAGTTTTATGCATATACAGAAGTAAACGGAAGAAAAGTCCAGAAAAAATTCGCCGATCTGTATGAAGCAAATCCTGATTTTATCGGATGGATTACCATTCAGGATACGCAGGTGGATTATCCGGTCATGCAGTATATGGGGGACAACGAATTCTATATTCACCGCAATTTTAATAAAGAATACGATGGTTCCGGACTTCCGTTTCTTGATATCAACTGTGATTATCAGAAGCCGACAGCCAATCTGTTGATCTACGGTCATAATATGAAGGCAGGTACGATGTTTGCCCAAATCATGAAATATAATGACCAGACCTTCTATAATGAACATCCGACCATACGGTTTGATACCCTGGATGAGGATGGCGAATATGAAGTGGTTGCTGCGTTTTATTCCGAGATCTATCCTGCGGACGATACGACTCATTTTAAATACTACAAGTTCTTTGATGCGGAAAATGAAGAAGAGTTCAATGATTATGTTACGAATGTGATCCGTTTAAGCGTGATTGATACCGGGATTGTACCGGAATACGGTGATGAACTGATCACTTTATCCACATGTGCGTATCACACCGAGGATGGTCGCTTTGCTCTTGTGGCACGCAAAATAAAAAAGAATTGACAAGAACCAAAAAGTGAAGTATACTCTTGATTGTTTGGTAGTCAAACGCCGGCGTGTCGGAATGGCAGACGAGGCAGACTCAAAATCTGTTGCGGGCAACCGCGTGTGGGTTCAAGTCCCACCACCGGCATTTGCTAGAATCCCCTAAGCATAAGCTTGGGGGATTTTTTGATGAAAGTTAATGAAATGTTCATATTCAGATGCTATAATAACTTTGTATATGTATGTACCACATAACCATATGATAAATGAGGAAGATAATATGAGTTTGGTTTTGATGATAATACTGTTCATAGTGGCAATCCTGCCGGGCATCGGGTTGATGCTGCTGGTTTATTTCAGCGATAAGATCGAACGGGAACCGGTTGGTCTGGTATTTGCTTTGCTCGGAATGGGATTCGCGTCTATTATTCCTGCTTTGATCTGGGAAATGGTCGGCAGTGTGATCTTAGAGGCGGTCTTTCCGACGTCAACTTTATTGTCCCTGTTCATTGAGAATTTTTTTATTGTTGCGGTTGCGGAGGAGAGCAGTAAGTTTCTCTGCATGTTTGTGATCACATGGAAGAATAAAGCTTTTGATTATGCATTTGACGGTGTGGTATATGCGGTGGCTACATCCTTAGGCTTCGCGATCCTTGAAAATATCATGTATGTATTCAGTGATGTGTTCAATCTGGGCATTCTTGAGGGATTCTTAACCGGAGTCGGAGTCGGTATCTCCCGTGCGTTTCTGGCAGTACCATTACATACTTCTGTTGCCATATTCATGGGAATCTTTTACGGCCGCGCGAAAGAAGCGGTATTTAAGCACAAACCGGGCAGATGTGCATTGTATATCGGTCTTGCCTTACTGGTTCCGATGTTCATACATGGATTCTATGATTTTCTTCTTGGCGTCGCCGGCTTGATGGATGAAGGCGGCTCTCTCCTGACAATGCTGATGTTTGGTGCCTTTGTTGTATTTATGTATGTGTTCACGATCATTGTGAATATTTATTTTTCCAAGCATGATTATAATATTACCGGATCATATAAGATTAAGGTGACGAAGGATGGATGGCTGAGGTATGCCATTACCGATGACCGGGAGATTATTATTTTTGGCCTGACAAAGCCGTTTCAGGGGAATGTTCTCGTGATCCCGGAAGTGATCGACGGATATCCGGTACGCAGAATTGCCCGTTCGGCATTTGCATATACTAATATCGTGAACATTCAACTCCCGAATAATCTGCGTTTTATAGATGATACCGCGTTTTACAACTGCCCGTATCTTGTGAATGTGATGCTTCCGGATCATCTGGTGTCCATCGGTAATTATGCTTTTGAATATTGCTATAATATTCGTCAATTTCTGATCCCTCATATTCAGTATATCGGGAATTGTGCCTTTGAGGGCTGTACGGTCCTGCAGGATATCTATTATCTCGGAAGTCCGGAGGAATGGAGACAGATCCGGATCAACATTCACGATAATCAGCATTTACTGCATGCCAGATTCTACTACAATACGATTCGAAGATAAGGTTGTCGGACAAGGGAGACTGATATATGAATTGTCTGGAAGCGCAATCTAAGATTGTTGCGTTTATTGAGAATAAATTAAATGATGATGAGACGGTAGACTTTGTCAAGCATATCCGCGGCTGCGATAATTGTCAGGAAGAGCTGGAGATCTATTATACGCTTTTGGTCGGAATGAAGGAGCTTGATGAGGATCAGGAATTATCTTCTGATTTCAAGAAGGAAATGGAAGACAAGCTGAATCTGGATTACCGCCATGTAAAGAACCGCCGCAGGATCAAATCCACCTTTGTATTTTTGATCCTGGCAGGAATTGTTACCGTAGGATTTCTGGGATATCAAAGCTATCGTACCACCCAGTATCTGCAAGAACAGGAACGGATCAAGCTCGCACAGTCAAAATATTATTATGCGGATTACTATGCGGATGCTTTATTTCATACCGAGGACTATGAGAAATTCGGCTTTGTGGATTATATGAAGAAGGATCAGACAGAAGAAGAGACTCTGCCGTATTATAACAGACTTCAGACCTATCTTGGAAAGTATCCTTCCGTAAGAGTAACGGAATCCATTGAAGATATTCTGGATCAGAATGAATCAGATGATGATACTATATTATAAAGGATTGGTATTCATATGGATAAATTATTGTTAATTGATGGACACAGTATATTGAACCGCGCATTTTACGGACTGCCGGATCTGTCCAATTCCGCAGGTCTGCATACGAATGCCGTACTGGGATTTTTAAACATTCTGTTTAAGATCATGGAAGAAGAACAGCCCACACATATTTGTGTTGCTTTTGATGTGCATCAGCCGACCTTCCGGCATTTAAAGTATGATGCTTACAAAGGAACCCGTAAACCAATGCCGGAAGAATTGCGTGAACAGGTGCCTGTTATGAAGGATGTACTACATGCCATGAAGATCCGTACTGTGGAACAGGGCGGACTCGAAGCCGATGATATTCTAGGGACTTTGTCCCGGATGGGAGACGCTGCCGGTTATCGTGTAACCATTGTGTCCGGAGACCGTGATCTGCTGCAGCTTGCGACAGACCGGATTCTTGTAAGAATCCCGAAGACAAAGCAGTCTGGTACTGTAATTGAGGATTATTATGCCAAAGAGGTAGAAGCACTGTATCAGGTAACACCTGTTGAATTCATTGACCTGAAAGGTTTGATGGGAGATGCTTCCGACAACATTCCGGGAGTACCGGGCATTGGAGAAAAGACAGCAATTAAGATTATTTCCGAGTACAAATCTATTGAAAATGCCTATGCGCATATTGACGAGATTAAACCGAATAAGGCAAGGGAAAATATTACGGAATTCTATGATCAGGCATTGTTCAGTAAAGATCTGGCAACGATCAAGACCGATTGTGAGTTGGAAGTAACGATTGATGAACTATTATTACAAGATATGTTCAATCCGGATTCCTATGAATTGATCAAACAGCTGGAATTAAAGAGTATCCTGAAACGATTTGATCAGCCGGCCGCGCCAAAAGATTATCAGCCTGTTGTCCAGATCCTTTCAGAAGATCAGATAACGGACGAATTCTGGTCAATACTTAAATCAGCACCAATACTTTCCATACAATGCATAGATGGTCAGGAGGGGCTTCTCGGACTAATGTATTCTGTAACGGATGGTCGGGCCGGAATGATCCGGATCGGCGGGAATATTACGGAAGAACTTCTGATCGATTGGATAGCAGACTTATTTGAATCTACGGGAGAATTGGTAACCATCGGATGCAAACGGCAGCTGCATCTGTTAAACGACCGGGTTAAAGATGGTGTGCTGTTAGATCTGGCAGTTGTATGTTATTTGCTAAATCCTTTGAAAGACACGTATTATTATGATGATATAGCCAGAGATCTGTTAGATCTTACGGTTCCTTCCAGACAGGAACTTCTTGGGAAAGAGCCGGTAACTATGCTTACCCTGGAATCCGAATCGGTACAGACCTGTCTGGGGTACGAAGTATGCATAGCTTATTCCGCTGCCGCGGCTGCCAAAAAGCGGCTTGAAGAGAGCGGGATGCTTGATCTGTATTATAAGATCGAATGTCCGACGATTTTCTCTTTGTATGAAATGGAAAAGAACGGAATCCGTGTGAATCGGGATGCGCTTTTGAACTACGGAAATCAGCTGGTTGGACGAATTCAGGAGTTGGAATCCGAGATTCATTCCCTGGCAGGCCGGGAATTTAATATATTATCGCCGAAACAACTGGGAGAGGTTCTGTTTGAAGAAATGAAGCTTCCGGGTGCCAAAAAGACAAAAACCGGATATTCTACCAATGTGGAAGTTCTGGAAAAGATTCAGTCGGAACATCCGATCATCCCCGCGATCCTTAATTATCGTCAATTGACTAAGCTGAAGTCTACTTATGCGGATGGTCTAGCCGGATATATTGAAGATGATGAACGGATCCGGAGTATCTTTCATCAAACGATCACTGCCACAGGCCGGATCAGCAGTACCGAACCGAATCTTCAGAACATTCCGATCCGGATGGAGCTTGGAAGAATGATCCGTAAGGTATTCATCCCGGAACCGGGATATGTATTTACAGATGCCGATTATTCCCAGATCGAGCTTCGCCTGTTGGCGCATTTGTCTCAGGATCCGGTCCTGATCCGGGCATTCCGGGAAAACATGGATATACATGCAAGTACAGCATCGGAAGTATTCGGTGTTCCGATGGAGGAAGTAACCCCGTTGTTACGAAGGAACGCAAAAGCCGTTAATTTTGGGATCGTATACGGGATCAGTGCTTTCGGACTCAGTCAGGATCTGAATATCAGTCGTAAGGAAGCGCAGGAATTCATTGATAAATACTTTGCGACCTATCCTAAAATCCATGAATATTTGAATTCACAGGTGGAGACAGCTAAGCGTACGGGAAAGGTGGAGACTATGTATCACAGGATCCGTCCTGTTCCGGAATTGAAATCGGCGAACTTTATGCAGCGAAGCTTTGGAGAGCGGGTAGCGATGAATTCCCCGATTCAGGGAACAGCCGCGGATATTATTAAGATTGCCATGAATCATGTCAGGGAACGTCTAATGAAGGAGAATTTAAGATCCAGACTGATCCTCCAGATTCATGATGAATTATTGATCGAAACACACGAATCGGAAGTAGAGCTGGTTAAGACCATTTTACAGGAAGAGATGATGCAGGCGGCTGATCTGCTTGTGCCATTATCGATCGATGTTCATGTGGCAGATAATTGGTATGATGCCAAATAGGAGATCAGATATTGAAGATCATTGGAATAACAGGTGGGATTGGTGCTGGAAAAAGCATGATCCTGGAAATTCTAAAACGGGAATATAATGCGTATGTGATCGAGACAGACCGTCTTGCCCAAAGATTAATGGAACCGGGAGAGGAGCTGTATGATCAGCTCTTTCATATGTTTTCTGATGTATTAAGATCACGCGGCGAGGAATCTCTGATTCGGGAACAATTAGTAATGCAAAACGGTGAATGGAATCGGCCATTCCTTGCAAGACTTATTTTTTCGGATCCTGAGATTCTCCGTCAGATGAACGCTCTGGTTCATCCGGCTGTAAAAGCGTATATCTTAAGTGATATCAAGAATCAGGCTGTTCCGCTGTATATCATTGAGTCTGCGATATTGATCGAAGACGGATATGACAGAATCTGTGATGAGTTATGGTATATATATGCCGATACCGATACCAGAATTAACCGCCTGATGAACAGCCGGCAATATTCATATGAAAAATGCCTGCAGATCATGAATTCACAGGCGACGGAGGATTATTACAGAGAGCATACTCTGTATACAATTGATAATTCGGGAGATATAGATCGGGTCAGAGATCAGATTCATTTGATTCTGAACACAAATTCCTGATTTGTACTAATGATTATATGATCCGATTGAGAAGTCATTTTGACACATATCATATTCTATGGTAAAATATACATAATTATGGGATGATATCGGAGGAATTATGGCAGCATTAACGAAGTATCCCCAGCCGTTGGTATTCGGATTGGATATCGGTACCAGAAGCATCGTGGGAACAGTTGGATATCAGGAAATAGATGGCTTTCATGTTGTAGCCCAATGTGTGAAGTATCATGAGACCCGTGCCATGCTGGACGGACAGATTCATGATATTGCCACAGTTGCAGAAGAGATTGCGTATGTGAAGGCAAAATTAGAAGGACAAGTCGGCAGGGAACTTACCGAAGTATGTATAGCTGCCGCGGGGCGTGTTTTAAAGACAGCAGTCGGTAAGGCAGAGTATGACTTTCAGGAGCCGATTGCGATTACCATGGATCACATTCATTCTTTGGAGATGCTGGGTGTTGAAAAGGCCTATGAACAGATCGTGGATGAGATCGGAACGGACGAAGATGGATATGTAGAGAAATATTTCTGCGTCGGATATACAGTGATCCATTACTATATGAATGGTTATGAGATTGGGAATCTTGAAGGGCATAAGGCCAAAGAGATTGCGGGGGATATCCTTGCAACCTTCCTTCCGGAGGATGTTGTGGATGGATTATATACTGCTGTTGATCAGGCAGGATTGACTGTTGCCAATCTGACTTTGGAGCCGATTGCTGCAATGAATGTTGCAATCCCGGAGAGCTACCGTATGCTGAATATCTGTCTGGTTGATGTTGGTGCCGGAACTTCCGATATCTGCGTTACCAAGGATAATAGTGTGATCGGATATGGTATGATCCCTTCTGCCGGCGATGAGATCACGGAACGGATTGTTAAGGAGTATCTGGTTGATTTTAATACTGCCGAGACGATCAAGATGATCTCTCCGAAGAAGAAATCATTAACTTATAAGGATATTTTGGGGATTTCTCATAAAGTTACCCCGAAGGAAGTATATAGTCTGGTTAAGAATGTGGTGGACAGCATCACCAAGAGTGTTGCTGACAAGATCATAGAATTAAACGGCGGCAAGACGGTAAGTGCTGTCTTTGTTGTCGGCGGAGGCGGCAAGCTTCCTGGATTTACCGCGTCTCTTGCCAAGCATTTAAAATTACCGGAAGAACGGGTTGCCCTTCGCGGCGAAGAGGTTATGCAGGATGTACATCTGCATGGTCAGGATATGAAAAAAGATCCGCTGTTCGTGACGCCGATCGGTATCTGTCTGAATTATTATGATCAAAAGAATAATTTTATTTTTGTTCTTGTGAATCAGGAGCGGATCAAATTATATAACAATGATCATCTGACAGTCTTTGACGCGGCAAGACAGTTAGGACTTAAGAATGAGATGATCTTCCCGAAGCGTGGAGCCGATCTGAACTATACGGTAGACGGAAAAGAACGATTTGTACGCGGTCATCAGGGCGAAGCAGCGGTAATTACCGTGAACGGTCATGAGACATCCATTAATTCGCCGATCGCTGCCAATGACAGGATCGTGATTGAAGAGTCTACCAAGGGAGAAGATGCGTCCATGACGTTATCCCAGATACCTGAATTCACGAAAACGATCAGTTTTCAGGTGAATGATGTTAAGGTATCATGCCCGAAATATGCCAGTGTCAACGGCAAGCTGGAATCGGAATATTATCAGATTCAGGATCATGACGAGATTCAGATGTTGAATTATTATACGGTAGAACAGCTTCTAACATTTATGGATATTGCTCCCGGCGGGATTGTTTTTGTGAATAATGAGGAAGCATCTTTCGATACAAAGGTATATGAGAATTTTAAAGTTACTTGGATCGAAGAACCGGATTCCGGAATATCCCTGCATGAAAATGATTCCGATGAGGATATTGTTGATGATATGGATGCGGATGCGGATGCTATAGCGGAAACAGAAGATGAACGGAGTTCAAAGGAACGGTTAGCGGATAAAGAATCTGCGGATGATACGGATCCTTCAGATAAAAAGAGTACCGGCAAAAGATCAGCTAAGAGAACGTCTTCGGAATCAGACAAGAAGAACAACGGTCGAACAAAAACATCCGGTACGTCCGTGGATACGGAATCTGTTTCTGAGAAATCGGGTTCGGATAAAGGTATATCGGAGAAAGGCGGTTCCGGTCAGAAACAAAGCGGAACATCAATTGTTGTAACCGTTAATAATAAGCAGTATACATTAAAAGGGAAAGACAGCTATGTCTTTGTTGAGGTCTTTGATGTGATCGGGTTTGATACTTCAACCGTTCGCGGCAAAGAGCTTGTTATGACTTTGAACGGCAATAATGCCGGACATTTTGATGAATTACAGAATGGAGATCAAATAGAAATCTATTGGAGGTCATAGTATATGTTGGATGAATCATTACTTGAGAAACAAAAATCTCAATTGTTTTTTCATCGAATTATATATATTCTAGTTGCCGTTGTTGTATTTATCGGATTCGTAATGACATCGGTTACAACGGATTTTTTACAGCTGTGGCTTGTAGTTGGTACGGCATTACTTGCGGTGATTGAGGGAGTTTTTTCCAAATTTTTGTTTTGGAATAAGAAATGGATCCTTTTGACTCTGACATATGTTCAATACTCATTTTTTCTAGTATTTATGTATCTTTTGTATCAAAAGGATATTTTCACCACTTTGGCTATATCTGTTTTGATGTTGACTTTTATGTTTGAGTATTCTTATTACAGTGATATCGCGGATGATCTAAAGAATAAATTGTCTCTGATCATATTGATTGTACCATTTTTTGTTACTGTAATTGTATCCTTCTGTCTGCATGGTGTTGATGTAACCGGATTTCTTCTTTTGATCGACTATGCGATATTCTGTTTGATGAATATTATGTTGGTACGGGTATTCTATATCAGTGAACATATACTGATGAAACAGATTGATATCCTGACATTTCAGGTTGAAGATATGAAAGAGGATAACGATGAGCTGGTTGCTGTTAAGAATCGTATTGAAAAAGTCAATGAAGAGCTGAATCTTCAAAGAGTGAAGCTGGCCCAGATGAACCGTGAAGTCAATCAGTCCAATGCTGAGCTTGCTATTCAGGCAGAACTCCTTAAGAATATCAACGGATCATTATCCAAAGATATTCCTGCATTCCTGAATTATATTATTGATTCGGTTATCCGTATAAGACATGCGGAGTTCTGCGGAATCTATATTGATAAGAATGTATTCTTTAATAAGCGTCCATTTAATTCGGCATCCTGTGTATCAAATGAAACGATCAAAGATGCTTCGGAAATGAAGATTTTATATGAAAAAGCATCCAATCGTGAGGATGACTGGCGGGTCTATCGGAATCTGGAGGAAGAAGATTTCCCAACAATCGTTAAGACCAATACCCATTCCATAATGGTCATGCCGTTAGTGCTGGACAAGAAAAAATACGGTGTGATCGTTGTCGGTTCCCGGAATCCTATGGCTTTTGAAGAGCATGTTACTTTCTATGATGTTATCGTGCCACAGTTCAATCTGGCCATTCATAATTTCCAGCTATATAACCAGATGAAGCATATTGCGCAAACGGATGGATTGACAGGTATCAATAACCGTACGCACTTTAATAGATTATTTAATGAACAGATGGATGTGACACTTAGAAATAATGAACCGCTTACAGTTGCTTTGTTTGATATTGATAAGTTTAAAAGGATCAATGATACCTACGGACATCTTGTCGGAGATGAAGTCATCAAATGTATTGCAAGTCTGGCGTATGAATATGTAGAAGTTCCGGAAAAAGGATTTATCTGCCGGTACGGCGGTGAGGAATTCGTTCTTGTATTCCCAAATACGAATACTGACACGGCATTAGAGACGGTTCGCGCGCTCCATAAAAAAATTGAAGATACCACAGTAGAAGCTTACGGACATGTAGTTTCTATGACAGTCAGTATCGGTGTGACGAATTATCCTGTAATCTGCGATGATGTAAATCAGTTGTTAAAGCGTGCAGACTGGTCTATGTACTATGCAAAGGAGCATGGACGGAATCAGATCAAAGTCGACGGACCGGATGTTACAGAAGTAAAATAAGGTAAATATAAGAGATATGTGTAATAATAAAAGATAGAACAGTGAGGCATAAGTTATGAATGTACTGGTTATTAATTGTGGAAGCTCGTCGTTAAAGTATCAATTGATTGATTCGGATAGTGAATCCGTTCTGGCAAAGGGGTTATGTGAGCGGATCGGGATTGACGGAAGATTAAAGCATACTCCATCCGGTAAAGAAAGTGTTGTCATTGACAGTACCATGCCGGATCATACTGCTGCTGTCAGTCTTGTACTTAAGATGCTGACAGATTCCGCACACGGAGTGATATCCGGCTTGAGTGAGATCGGTGCAGTCGGGCACAGGATCGTACATGGCGGGGAGAAGTTCGCGGCTTCTACAGTGATCACGGATGAAGTAATGTCCGCGATTGAAGAATGCAATGATCTGGCACCTCTTCATAATCCGGCGAATTTGATTGGAATCCGTTCCTGCAGGACGTTGATGCCGGAAGTTCCGATGGTTGCGGTCTTTGATACCGCGTTTCATCAAACAATGCCGAAGGAAGCATATTTATATGGTATTCCATATGAATATTATGAACAATATAAGATCCGAAAGTATGGATTCCACGGGACCAGTCACAGCTTTGTGTCAAAACGGACTGCTGAGCTGCTTGGCAAGAAGCCGGAAGAACTTAAGATTATTGTATGCCATCTCGGAAACGGTGCCAGTATATGTGCCGTTAAAAACGGAAGATCAGTAGATACCAGTATGGGCTTTACTCCGTTAGACGGTCTGATCATGGGAACCAGAAGCGGTACCATTGATCCGGCAGTTGTAGAATATCTTGGTCAAAAGTTAAATGCAAATACTCACGAAGTAATGAATATCCTGAATAAGAAATCCGGTGTTGCCGGTGTGTCCGGTATATCCAGTGATTTTCGGGATCTGGATAAGGCCGTATCCGAAGGCAATGAACGTGCTGAAATCGCTCTTAATCTCTTTAATTATCGGGTTGCCCAGTATATCGGTTCATATACCGCGGTCATGAACGGCGTGGATGCCATTGCATTTACAGCAGGTGTCGGCGAAAATAATCCAAAGAGCCGTGCTGCAATTTGCAGTTATCTTTCATATCTGGAGATTGCCATAGATGATGTAAAGAATCAGGTACGTGGCGAGGAGGAAGTTATCTCAACTTCGGATTCCAAAGTAAAGGTATTGGTAGTTCCAACCAATGAGGAGCTGGCGATTGCAAGAGAAACGGTTGCACTTTTGTAATTGACTGGATGGGGATCCGGATGTGCAAAATAAAAATGATTATCAAAAAATAAAAATTCCGGTTGACAACCCTGTTTCAGATATGTATAATAGTCAAGGTGTGACAAGATTATGATGAATATATGATGTTTCATGTATGATCGATTCATATAACAGTTCGGATTAAGGAGGTGTATACGATGTCAATTTGTCCAAAGAACAGATCTTCAAAGGCAAGAAGAGACAAGCGTAGAGCAAATTGGAAGATGAGTGCTCCTACATTGGTTAAGTGTCCTAAGTGTGGCGAATTAATGATGCCGCATAGAGTATGTAAGGCATGTGGTTCTTACAACAAGAAGGAGATTATTGCTGTAGATTAATCTAATCTGATCATAATTAAGAATTTTAAGTCTTTTCGAGGATTCGAGAAGGCTTTTTTTCTTTACTTTACCCATGAAATCTAGTAAAATAATAATGTTGTGGACGTATCACAATGCTTTCCGGACAAGAAGTAATACAGCTAATTGATCAACGACAGGATCAGGTGCCGGATCGGATATTGTGTTAATTCATAAAATCAGGAGGATACATATATGAGTGAGGATCGGATTCGGATCGTAGTTGATACCATGGGCGGTGATAATTCCCCATGGGCTATGGTGGAAGGTGCCGTAAATGCAGTGAAAGAAAATGAGGATATCTTTCTTTATCTTGTAGGACCAGAAGCTAAGCTTCATGAAGAACTTGCAAAATATGAATATAACAAGGAGCAGATTGAAGTGGTCGACGCACCTGATGAGATATCCTGTCATGATCATCCCGTAGAAGCTGTAAAGACCAAGAAAGAATCATCTTTGGTGGTTGGTCTTCATCTGGTAAAGGATGGAAAGGCAGAGGCATTGATCTCTCCGGGAAGTACCGGTGCCATTCTTGTCGGCGGCCGGATGATCGTCGGACGGATCAAAGGAATCCGTCGTTCTCCGTTAGCACCGTTGATCCCGGTTCAGGGCGGAGTATCCCTCCTGATCGACTGTGGAGCCAATATGGATTCGCGTCCGGCAGATCTTCTGCAATTTGCTCAGATGGGTTCTCTTTATATGAAACGGATTGTCGGTGTTGAGAATCCAAGGGTGGCAATCGTGAATGTCGGCGCGGAAGAAGAAAAAGGAAATGCGCTTGTGAAAGAGACATTTCCACTGCTTAAAGAATGTAAAGATATTAATTTTATAGGAAGCATTGAAGCAAGAGATATCCCGTTTAGTTATGCGGACGTGATTGTCTGCGATGCCTTTGTAGGCAATGTGATTTTAAAGCTTTATGAAGGAACTGCCAAATTCCTGTTAACGGAGATCACGGCTGCCATGAAATCCTCTCCGGTCAGTACTTTGGGTGCAGCCATTGCCAAGCCGAAGATCAAAGAGGCGGTCAAGAGCTTTGATGCCACGAATTATGGTGGCGCGCCGCTGCTTGGTATTAACGGTCTAGTGTCGAAGATTCATGGGAATGCCTCTGCGAAAGAGGTTAAAAACGCGATCGGTCAATGTCAGGAATTCTCCAAGCAGCATATAAGGGAATTGATTGAGGAGAATATTGCAAATCAGTCAGTAGAGTAACGAATATGATCTTAAATACTGTTTTTTATAATCAGTATTTTAAATAATAATTCTGTAAACAGATTTGTGATGGTTGGAGAATACTGGATATGAATCATAATTTGGAACAGGTTATGGATATCATCGGATATCATTTTCATAATCCTGCTCTGTTAGAGCAGGCATTTATGCACAGTTCCTGTGTCAATGAACGTAAATTAAACCGGACAGAGTGTTATGAACGCTTGGAATTCCTTGGGGATGCAGTGCTAGAGCTTATTACCAGCGAGGAATTATACCGGAGATTTCCGGAAAAGAGGGAAGGAGAACTTACAAAGTTAAGAGCTTCCCTTGTCTGTGAGTACTGTCTTGCGGAATGCTCGAGAGAATTGCAGTATTCCGATTATGTGATGCTTGGAAAGGGAGAGCGGCAGTGCGGAGGAGCCGATCGGGATTCCATTCTCTGCGACTTGTTTGAATCGGTTCTTGGAGCTGTATATTTGGATGGCGGAATGGAACCGGCAAGAGAATATGTGAAGCATTTTCTTCTGGAGGATATGGAGCATAAGCGGTTATTCTTCGATGCCAAGACCAATCTTCAGGAATTGGTTCAACAACACGGATACGGAACGATCCGCTATGAGCTCTATGACACAGCCGGACCTGAACATGATAAACGATTCTTTGTTCAGCTGTTTCTTGGCGATACGCCATATGAGAAGGCAGACGGACACAATATGAAAGATGCGGAACAGAAGGCGGCATACAAGACATTACTGATTCTGAAAGATCAGAAGAGATAAAGCTGGGAAGAATGACCATACAGACCGGATATGTCAGATATGCCGGGATAATATAGAGAATAAAAGAAGAGAAAATAAGTAACAGATCAGGAAGGTTATGAACGATGTACTTAAAGAGTATCGAAGTCTATGGCTTCAAGTCTTTTGCAAATAAGATCAAATTCGAATTTGAGAATGGAATTACCGGTATTGTCGGACCAAACGGAAGCGGGAAAAGCAATGTCGGCGACGCGGTCCGCTGGGTTTTGGGCGAACAGAGTGCGAAGCAGTTAAGAGGCGCGAAGATGGAGGATGTTATTTTTTCCGGAACAGAGCTTCGTAAACCGCATGGTTCCGCTTATGTTGCCATTACAATGGACAACAGTGACCATGTACTTCCGGTTGACTATGAAGAAGTCACGGTAGCACGCCGGGTGTATCGTTCCGGAGAAAGCGAATATCTGTTAAATGGTTCTCCTTGTCGTTTGAAGGATATCAATAATATGTTCTTTGATACCGGTATCGGTAAAGAGGGCTATTCCATTATCGGGCAGGGTCAGGTGGAAAAGATCTTAAGCGGCAAGCCGGATGACCGCCGGGAATTATTCGATGAAGCGGCAGGTATTGTAAAATACAAAAAGAATAAGTATGCCACGGAAAAAGCATTGGAATCGGAACGTCAGAATCTGAGCCGTGTCAATGATATCCTATCTGAATTGGAAAAACAGGTCGGACCGTTGGAGAAGCAGTCCGAGGTTGCCAAGAAATATTTACTTTTTAAAGAAGAATTAAAGAATCTGGATGTAAATGTATTCCTGCTAGACAGCGACCGGATCCGGGAGGCACAGAAGGAACATCAGGGAAAATTAAATATTGTTGAACAGAGAACCGAAGAACTGAATGAGCAGTATGAGATCATTAAGTCAGAATATGATCGGATCGATCAGGAGTTGGACCAATACAATTCAAAGATCGATCTTGCCAGATCACAGGAGACGGAACTAAAGCTCTCGGTAGAACGCGCGGAAGGCGAAATTAAGGTCTATAACCAGAAGATTGACAGTGTGAAGCTGACGGATACGCATATTGCCGAACAGATCCGCCGGGTTCAGGAAGCTTTGAATTCCCAGACAGAGGAACTTCGAACCTATCAGGAGAAAAAGGCGGATCTGGATGAAAAGCTTGATACCGCGGATGATGTGGTGGAAGAAGCAAAGGCACATTCCCAGGAAATTCAGGATGAGATCGCGCGTTTGGAAGAAGAGATTGAAAAAAACAAGGCTGATATTATCGCATTTATCAATGAGAATTCCAGTATGAAGGGAAAAGTTGCCCGCTATGATACCTTACTGGAGAATATTAACTATCGTAAGACCCAGATCAATCAGCGTTATCTACAGTTCAAGAGTGATGAGATGGCTGATCAGGAACAGTACGAGCAATTACAGCAGGAATTAAAAGAACTGGATGAACAGGTAAAGAACCGTCAGGAACAGTTGTCGGTTGTAGATTCCAAGCTAGATCAAAGCACGAAAGATACGCATGATAATCATGAATTGCTTGCCAAGCTCCGAAATGATTATACTACAGCCAGAGCCAAAGCAGAATCCCTACGTAATATTACGGAACGTTATGATGGATACGGCAACAGTATTCGGAGAGTAATGGAACAAAAGGGACGCACCAAGGGGATCATTGGTGTTGTTGCAGATATTCTGTCTGTACAGAAGGAATATGAAATAGCCGTAGAGACCGCGCTTGGAGGAAGTATTCAGAATATTGTAACGGAAGATGAAAAGACTGCGAAGAAATTGATCGAATACCTGAAACAGAACAAATTCGGCCGCGCGACTTTTCTTCCGCTAACCAGTATACAAGGCAGCGGTGAATTCAAACAAAAGGACGCATTAAAAGAAAACGGTGCCATTGGACTGGCCAGTTCTCTTGTAAACATTGCGCCGGAATATCAAGCGGTAGCTGATCATTTGCTCGGACGGATTCTGGTTGTGGATCATATTGATCATGCGCTTGAGATTGCCAAGAAGTATCGGTATTCGATCCGTATTGTAACTCTCGAAGGAGAGCTTCTGACTCCGGGCGGTGCCATGACCGGTGGTGCATATAAGAATTCCAGCAATCTGCTGGGGCGTAAGCGGGAACTGGATGAACTGAATAAAGATGTGGAGGAATTCGGACGCCGGATTCTGGAAGAAGAGAAGAAAGAGCAGGAACTTCGGAAGCTTCGGGATGAGTTAAAAGAGGAGAAGGAAACAATATCTTCAAAGCTTCAGGAGCTGTATCTTAGCAAGAATACGAATCATCTGAATCTGGAACAGGTGAATGGAAGGCTTTCCGAACATGCGACGGTCTTTGCATCTTTACAGAGTGAGAGCAAGGAATTGGATACACAGATTGAAGAAATCAATCAGAATAAAAATCAGTTATTTGAAGGTAACAGATTCCAGGAACAGGCTAAGGCGGATTGCGAGGCACGGATTGCCAAATATGAAGAAGAGATTGCTGTCCAGAAAGAACTTCTTGACGCCGCGAATCAGAAGGTATCGGAATTATTATTGGAATTCAATACGATCAAACAGCAGGATGATTTTTATATTGAAAATATTCATCGTATCCGTGTTGAAAATGATAAGTTAAAAGCGGAACTGGATGATTATAATTTGCGAACTCATGGAGCCGCTGATCAGATCTATGAGTTTAATCAGCAGATTCTTACAATTCAGAAGGAAATGGAAGGCAGGAAGGAGCAGATCCGTAAATTAGAAGAACAAATCGCTGCCGATACCAAGAAAAAAGAGGAAATGTCGGTCTCTCATAAGGAATCTCTGACCAAACGGGAACAGATGAGAGAAGAATTGACCGGTCTTGATAAAGAATCTTATCGACTGCATTCTCAGTTGGATAAGATCAATGAACAGTTCGAGGCTTTGAATAACTATATGTGGGAGGAATATGAACTGACATATAATCTTGCTCTGCCTCTTCGTAAGGAGGAGTTTAACGATCTGTCCGCATTAAAAAAAGAGGTGACTGCAGTAAAGTCAAAGATCAAATCTCTTGGAGATGTCAATGTCAATGCGATCGAGGATTATAAGAATGTATCCGAACGATATGAATTCTTAAAAAATCAGCATGACGATATTGTAAAAGCAGAAGAAAACTTAAAAAATATCATTGCAGAACTGGACACTGCCATGCGGAAACAGTTCACGGAAAAATTCTCCGAGATCCAGGTTATGTTCGATAAAGTATTCAAAGAACTGTTCGGCGGCGGTAAGGGTACGCTAGAGCTGGTAGATGATGAGGATATTCTGGAAGCGGGAATTAAGATCAATGCACAGCCGCCCGGAAAGAAATTACAGAATATGATGCAGTTATCCGGTGGAGAAAAATCCTTATCCGCAATTGCTTTGTTATTTGCCATTCAAAGCTTGAAGCCGTCTCCGTTCTGTCTCCTAGATGAGATCGAAGCGGCACTGGATGACTCCAATGTCGGGCGTTTTGCAAATTATCTGCACAAACTGACCAAAGATACACAGTTTATTGTGATCACACACAGAAAGGGTACAATGGAAGCCGCGGATGTATTGTATGGTATAACCATGCAGGAGAAAGGTGTGTCTACTCTTGTATCCGTGAATATGATTGAAAATGAACTGGATAAATAAGCATGGGATCATGGATTGGAGGATTGTAATATGGGACTTTTTGATAGATTTAAGAAAAAGGATCATGATGATGAAAATATAGATGAGTCAGTAAAGAATTCTGCATCAACCGGTGAGGAATCTACAGGAGAGGATATCCGTTCAGTAGATGAAGGAGAAAAGTCCACCGAAGAGATACCGGTAAGTCAGACAGCAGAGGAAGCAGATGATCAGGAAAAATCAGATGTCCAGAAAGAAGCAGATGATCAGAATGATGATGATACGCAGACTGAAGAGATTCCGGAAGAGCACAAACAAGGTTTCTTTAAGCGGCTTGTCGCAGGTCTTACCAAGACCAGAAATCAGCTGACAGAAAGCTTAAATCAGATATTCAAAGGTCATTCGGAATTGGATGATGATTTCTATGATGAATTGGAAGAAGTTCTGATCATGGCAGATCTTGGACTGGAAACAACCGATAAAATCATAGATGACTTGAAAGTTCGCGTAAAACAATATAAAATAAAGGAAGTAGAGCCTTGCCGTGAACTTCTGAATAATATTATTCGGGATCAGATGATGGTGGATGATTCGGCTTATGATTTTGAAGATCAGAAGACAGTCATGCTGATCATTGGTGTGAACGGAGTAGGTAAAACGACTTCTATCGGTAAACTGGCCGCTCAATATAAGAATCGTGGCAAGAAAGTATTGATGGCTGCAGGAGATACGTTCCGGGCCGCCGCCATAGATCAATTAAAGACTTGGGCGGAACGGGCAGGTGTGGAGATCATTGCCCAGCAAGAGGGCTCGGATCCGGCAGCTGTTGTATATGATGCTGTTCAGGCAGCCAAAGCAAGAAATGTTGATATTCTGCTCTGCGATACTGCCGGTCGGCTGCATAATAAGAAGAATCTGATGGATGAGCTTGCCAAGATGCGAAGGATCATCGAAAAGGAATATCCGGAAGCGCATTTGGAGACATTGATCGTATTAGACGGCTCTACCGGTCAGAATGCATTAGAACAGGCTAGACAATTCCGGGAGGTTACTGATCTGAACGGAATCATTCTGACTAAGCTTGACGGAACTGCAAAGGGTGGTATTGCCATTGCAATCCAGTCAGAATTGGATGTTCCGGTCAAATATATCGGTGTCGGCGAGAAAATCAATGATCTGCAGAGATTTGATCCGAACCGGTATGTAGAGGCATTATTTGCTGATTTTGAAGTGAAATCAGACGTGGAAATGCTGATTGAAGAGGAAGATGAGTAATTTCAGGAGGTTGTTATACATGACAGCGACAGAGCTTAGCTTGGAGAAATTTGAAGAAGCATATAATATCGTTCAGAAAGTAGTACTTCCTACGAATCTGATCTACAGTGATTATTTCAGTAACCAGACAGGTAATAAAGTATATATCAAACCGGAAAATATGCAGCTTACAGGAGCCTACAAGATCCGGGGAGCTTATTATAAGATCAGTACTTTATCGGATGCTGAGCGTGCCAAAGGACTGATCACTGCATCTGCCGGCAATCACGCGCAGGGGGTTGCTTATGCTGCCAAGGCATATGGAGTCAAAGCAACGATCGTTATGCCAACCACCACGCCCCTGATCAAGGTAAATCGTACCAAATCATACGGTGCGGAGGTCATCCTTTATGGCGATGTCTATGATGAATCCTGTGCCTATGCTTTAGAGCTTGCAGAAGATAAAGGTTATACCTTTGTACATCCGTTTGATGATCTGGATGTTGCAACCGGTCAGGGCTCGATCGCGATGGAGATCATTAAAGAACTGCCGACTGTTGACTATATTCTGGTTCCGGTTGGTGGTGGAGGACTGGCTACCGGTGTATCCACATTTGCAAAGATGCTGAATCCCAATATCAAGGTAATCGGTGTCGAGCCTTCAGGTGCCAACTGCCTTCAGGAATCCATAAAATTCGGCAGAGTGACTACACTTCCTGTTGTAGATACCATTGCCGACGGAACAGCAGTGAAGACTCCGGGAGAGAAAATCTTCCCGTATTTACAGAAAAATCTGGACGATATCATCACAATTCCGGATGCGGAACTGATCCTTGCATTTCTCGATATGTTGGAGAATCATAAAATGCTGGCTGAGAACTCCGGTCTGCTAACGATTGCCGCATTAAAGCATCTGGCGGTTCAGGATAAGAAGATCGTCAGCATCATCAGCGGCGGTAATATGGATATGATTACCTTTGCGTCCTTGGTTCAGCACGGATTGATCGCAAGAAGCCGGATCTTTACAGTATCCGTTTTGCTTCCGGATAAGCCGGGCGAGTTAATGAATGTATCTACGGTCATTGCTCAGGCACAGGGGAATATTATTCAATTGGAGCATAACCAGTTTGTCAGCCTGAACCGGAACAGCGCGGTAGAATTGATCATTACCATGGAGGCATTCGGACCGGAACATAAGCAGGCGATCATTCAGGAACTTGCCGAACATGGATACAGTCCGATGGAGAAGACACCAAAGAATATATATAATTAAGTCAATAGTTTTTTAGGGGTTACAATGAATATTAAGGTACAATGCTGCGGTATCGCAATTCTTCTGGTTATTTTTATATTCTATTCCTTCCAGAAGAAGATCAAATTGAATACGGAACGAGCATTCATGAAGGTGTTTTTCAGTGTGCTGATTGGTCTGGTATTGGATATCTTATCGATCATCGGTCTGTACTATAGCGGAGTATGGCCGGAATTTGTAATCAATCTTTTGTGTAAGGCTTATTTGGCGTCTCTGGTTATGGTAGCAATGCACGGATTATTGTATATATATTCGGATTTTGCTCAAAATGAACGGAATTTTAAAAACCATCTGAATATATATTATACCGTTGTTGTTATTATTATAGCAGGAATCTTTATCATGCGGATCGATAAGAATACTACAGATCCTGATAATGTGTATACAGAGGGACCAAGTGTTCTGCTTACCTATTTTGTATGTGTAACGATCATGATTACAATGATCATCTTATTGATCATAAAACGTAAAATCATGAATCCGAAGCGGTTACGGGCAGTTGCAGTCTGGATCATCTTGTGGATCATTGCCGCAGGTGTACAGTTTATGTTCAATAAGATGCTGTTAGTCGGCTTTGGCGGCGCACTGGCAGTTATGATTATATATTTATATCTTGAGAATCCCGAAACAAATCTGGATCGCCAGACCAATATGTTTAATCAGGTCGCATTTATCCAGTATATCCGTCAGATCCTGTCAAATGATGATGAGACATATTCTTTAATTTCCCTTCATTTATCTTTTCATCTGATCAAGCAGGATAATGAAAAGGATAATTATGTTGTAAAAGAGATTGTTAAGTTTTTTGATGAATTGCATCATTGCTCGGTATTCACCAGTTCTCCACAGGATATTCAGATTGTACTGAAACAGAATTATCTTTCACAGATTGAGAATGTGATCGCAGCCAAGTTTGAAGAACCGTGGGGAAAAGCGATGGATATTTTGGTTCATCAGGATATGATCGTAATGCCGGATCTTGATATGATCAATCAGGCGGAAGATGTCTTAAGCTGTATTCATTATACGCATCAGAATAATAATGAATTGATTGAAAGTGGCAAAGTCGTACTTACACAGGAATGGATCAATAAGATGTATGATGAGCGTCTCGTCGAGAAACTGATCGAAGACGCAATTAAAAATGACTGGATCCATGTCTATTATCAACCGATCTATTCCACGGAGGAAAAGCGTTTTGTATCTGCAGAGGCTTTGACTCGTATCGTGGATGTTAACGGCAAGATGGTTCCTCCGGGGACATTTATTGAAGTAGCCGAGAAGAACGGAATGATCTTAAAGCTTGGCGAAATGGTATTCAAAAAGGTATGTAAATTCATTGCTGAAAATGATATTGAGGCCATGGGTCTGCATTATATTGAAGTGAATCTGTCGGTTGTACAATGTCATTATGAATTCCTTGCAGACAGCTTTATTGAAATTATGGAGTGGTATCATACGGATCCGTCCAAGATCAACCTTGAGATCACGGAGACCGGAGATGCCGGTGCCAAGAAAATGCTGCTTGATAATATGTTAAGGTTATTGGATTACGGAATCCGTTTTTCCCTGGATGATTTCGGAACCGGTCAATCCAATCTGAATTACATTGTGGAAATGCCGGTTGATATTGTCAAGTTTGATCGTACAATGATCATATCTTATTTTGAAAATAAGAAAGCGGAATATGTTATGGATGCTGCCATGCATATGATCCACGGTATGGGATTAAAGATCGTATCCGAAGGTATTGAAACCGAAGATCAGCTTGCAACCATGGAGAAGCTCGGCATTCAGTATATTCAGGGATATTTCTTCTCCAAACCGCTTCCGACAAATGAATTCGTTCAATTCCTGATTGAAAAGAATCATTTGACACGAACGGACTTCAGCCGGTATATTGAAGAAGATTATCATGAAGATACATCTGAAAAAGTCTCAGAAAAAGCCTCTGAAGATTCACCTGAAACAATCTCTGCAGCCGATGAAAAATAGCATTATATATATCCGTCAATCAAATAGTGATCTTTATCAGGAGCATTTTACATGTGAACAGGGAATCACATTGTATCAGGCTTTATTGTCACATGGTTATGAGCTGTCCGGTGCAACCTGTGCCGGTGCGGGTGTCTGCCGCGGATGTATGGTTATAATCGCGGAAGAGGGTATGGAATGCTTAGCCTGCAGGTATCAGATTCATACGGAAGAGCTTCATGTTCAGATTCTATCTATGATTCCTCATCAGCATATTCTTTTGTTAGAATCTGATTCAGAACAATCCGCAGATCAAAGTGCAGATCAATTATCAGCGCAGAATCCCCAAGTTCATAATATAAATAACATACATGACTGTGCCATGGCAGTAGATATCGGTACTACTACCATTGCGTCAGCAATCGTTGATCTTCATACAAAGAAGATCGTTGCCCAGGCGGGATGTATGAATCATCAGGCCGTTTATGGGGGGGATGTTATCTCCAGAATTCAATATGCCTGTGAACATGAAAACGGACTGGAGCAGATGACTTCGCTTTTATGGGATGATATCGACAGTCTGTTAGAATTCTATGATACACAAGGCATTGATAAGTCTTCGATTCGGGATATTCAATGTGTCGGGAATACAACGATGCTTCATTTTCTGTTGGGACACGATGTGAATAGCCTTGCCTTTTATCCTTTTTCATCCGATCTGTTATCTCCAATGACTATACAACATAACAGTACAACCGTACGTACTGCGGCTGGCAGATCGCCGTTTGTCGGCAGTGATATTACAGTTGGTGCTGCTGTATTAGATCTTGGCAGTTCAGATTCTTATGATCTACTGATCGATCTTGGAACCAATGGAGAATTGTGTCTGCTGAATCGGGAAAAGGGCGTATGTACCTCTACATCCTGCGGCCCGGCATTTGCCAATAGCGTGATGAACGGGAATGCCTACGGTTCTACGTTACTGGATCTGTTATCGGAGCATTATCTGAATGGAAATGTGGATGAGACAGGGCTTCTAAAGGAGCCTTATTTTGAAACCGGTATGATCTGCGGCGAATATGTGATCACGCAGGATACGATACGTCAAATACAGCTCGCGAAGTCGGCA
Source organism: Lachnospiraceae bacterium (assembly GCA_017460485.1). Classification (GTDB taxonomy): domain Bacteria; phylum Bacillota; class Clostridia; order Lachnospirales; family Lachnospiraceae; genus CAG-632. The sequence continues at coordinate 51,883 of JAFUAW010000149.1, forward strand.
ATCTGCACCGGTATCGAACTGGCCGCCTATGAGCTTAAGCTGCCGCTTACAGATATCGCAAATGTCTATCTGGCAGGTGGATTTGGATTTCATTTGAATCCGGATTCTGCTTTTCATCTCGGATTATTCCCGGAAGCGTTGAAAGGTCGGATTCATATAGTGGGTAATACTGCGCTGAAAGGTGCTGTCCGTCTTCTGACAGATCCTTCATTTTCTTCTAAGACAGAGTCCGTTCTGGCTAAATGCGGTGTAATGGATCTGTCTATGAATAAGAATTTTCAGGAATTCTTTTTGCATCGATTGAACTTCCCTGTCTTTTAATTCCCGTATTTTTGTCTTTCATTCCAAAGGAATCAATAATCATCCCAATCTGTCGATATATATACCAGATGGTTTTATTCGAACCGTTAGAACTTAATTCACTGTGTAAGGGGATGGGATGATGAATATAGCATTGTTTGAAGATGATGCTATCAGCAGAAATCAGATGAACCAATTCATTCTTAAGGCAGTTCCGGATTGTGATGTATCAGAATATACAACAGAGGAAGAACTGTTATCCGGTCAGAAAGATCTGGATCTTTTGTTCTTACAGGTGCGCTCCGATGATCATAATGGTATTGAGCTTGCCAGAAAACTGCGTAAGATCAATGGATGTCTGCCAATCGTGTTTCTTGCCGACAGTACGGATTATGTATATGATGCGTTCAACGTTCGGGCATTTCAATATCTCTTAAAGCCGGTACAGGAAAGCCAGCTGCAGAATGTGCTGATCCGGGCGGAAGAATATGCTGACCGGTTAGAGGAATGCCGACAGGCAAGGATTGTACTTAAAACCAAGAGTACCACATATTCGGTAATAAAATCCGAGATCAGCTATATTGAAAGCAATCTTAAGAAGCTGTTGGTACATACGAAGAACGAATGTATTGAAATCTATGGCTCCATGAAGGAAATGGAAGACAGACTGGGAACGGGATTCTTCCGATGCCACAGAGGATATCTGGTAGATCTGGCCTATGTGCAGAGTTACAGTACAGATACGATCATACTCACGAACGGCGAACAGGTTCTGTTATCGAGGGAACGATATCGGGACTTCGACCTGGCATATAGGAATTATCTACAGAAATCATAAGTAAACAGTATGGAAAATTATATAACGAACATAAGGAGATGGCGCATGTATCAAAGGATTGATCAATGATGATAATTTGGTATGCGTTATATTTTTATTCTATATGTATATCTATATGATAATAATGCTTGTTTAAGAATAGCTATGTTTTGTATGATATGCTTTATTCCATACAAATTAAAACAGAAATAAATGCTAAAATATCAGGAACTGTCAACAAATGCAATATGCCGGTAATGATTTACTATTATATTAAATGAAAGGGGAATGTGTATGAAGATCGCAGACAGTCAGGTGACAATGGGGTCCGCAAGGCAATATATGCAGATGGGGAACTCCGCCAACAGAAAGAAGGAGGGAGGATTCCTGCAATTTGTCTCGGAATCCTCTGAATCAAACTATCAGTATAAGAATCAAGAGGATTATAAAATACCGGATTCATACAGCAGCAGTCTGGAGGGAACCGATCCTGTAAAAAAAATTCAGGAAAAGACAATTAACGGTAACAACAGTGAACAGGCAGCAAGGCTTCAATATTCACTTCTTAATCTTCTTATGCATCGATTGTTCTATTCTTATATGTCAAACGGCGTTATGAGTATAACCGGCGGTGGGCTTAATCAACGGGCAGTTACCTATGAAGAATATGAAGACAGTGCTTTTTACGCACAGGGACAGGCAATTACAGAAGACGGAAGACAGATTGACTTTAATGTGGATGTATGGATGAGCCGAAGTTATATGGAATATATGGATATGCCAATCATGCAGCTTGGAAATGCCTTATGTGATCCACTGGTCATTCATTTGGATTCTTCGTATACACAGATATCCGATCAAAAATTCCGTTTTGATCTGGATGCGGACGGGACAGAAGAATCCATATCCATGCCTGGTAAGGGGAACGGTTTCCTTGCGTTGGACATAAATAATGACGGTGTTATCAATGACGGCAGCGAGCTGTTCGGAACCAAAAGTGGTGACGGATTCGCGGATCTGAAAGCCTATGACAGTGACGGTAATGGATGGATTGACGAGAATGATGAGGTCTTTGACCGGTTAAAGGTATGGTGTAAAGGGGACAATGGGGAAGATATCCTGATGAACTTGAAAGAAGCGGATATTGGAGCAATATTCTTAGGAGCCAAAGAAACCGAATACTCCATGTATGGTAATAGCAACAACTTAAACGGAGTTATCCGATCAACCGGCTTTTTCTTAAAAGAAAGTGGAAGTGCCGGTACAATTCAGCAGATGGATCTTGCAAAAGATATGACATCCGAATCGAAGAAAACTGCCGAACAAACCAGGAATAATTCCCGGTACTCTATTAATTCGCTGCAATCTTCGGATCCTATCAATCGTATAGATTCCCGTTATGCTTCCGAATACAGTGGAATACTAACATTTTCCGGATTAAATCGCAATATCAGTACCAATACAAATGAAGAGGGAAATCGGGAAACTAGACAATATCAAACGAATCAAAGAATCGCACGAGAACGGGAGGAGAAGAATTATCGTACCCGGACCGCAAGAAACAGAAGGCTTCAGGAAGAACGGATCGCCAGACAGAGAAATCAGAGAAAGATCAGGAAACAGGAGGAAGAAGAGCTTCTGTACGAAAGACAGCTTCAAGAAAAGAAAGAAGAGAAAGCGATTACGGAAGAACAGATTGGTAAATTATTGGAAGATCGTGCCTTTTCATTTATATGATGCGCCGGACCTTTTTTCCCCGGAATTACATACTCAAGAAATAAAACTATTTGCTTAACATTTACAAGATCCCTGTTACAGATTCCCATCCGGAACCGGACAGGGATTTTTGCGCTTGGTATTATTTTAATTCATAAGAAATAATGAGAAATGATTTGCCTTATGATTCGAGTTACGTTATAATGATGCAGAAATGCTTGCTTGCAAGAGCATTTCTGCGAAATTGGATCATGAACGAAATTCATGATATAATAATGTAGAATGCTTGCTTACAAGAGCATTTCTGCGAAATTGGATCATAGACCGCAGGTCTATGATATAATACATCAGTTAAAAGAATCATAATTACTTCAAGAATTATAAGAAGCACCGGCGGATAAAAATGATGAATCTATGCAGTCTGTCAAGCGGCAGCAGCGGGAATTGTATATATGTAGGAACGGAATCCACGCATGTACTTGTGGATACCGGAGTCAGTAAGAAACGGATCATGGATGAATTGCATTCTCTGGATATGACACCGGAGGATATTCAGGGAGTCCTGATCACGCATGAGCATTCGGATCATGTGCAGGGACTTGGCGTATTCAGTCGCAAATATCATGTACCGATCTATGCCACCCGGCCTACTATCGACGCGATCCTTCAGATACAAAGTCTTGGGCAGATCGATCCGGATCTGTTCGTTCCGATCGAAGCAGATGAACCATTTACAGTCGGTGATATGAGGGTGGAAGCATCCAGAGTCTGGCATGACGCCATCGATCCGGTCTGCTATCAATTCTATCATCAGGATAAGAAGATCAGTATCTGTACCGATCTTGGCGATTATACGGATTATCTGGTAGAGAAACTGAAGGAATCGGATCTACTTTTCATCGAATCGAATCATGATGTGAATATGCTGCTGGTCGGACCGTATTCTTATCCGTTAAAGCAACGGATCCTAGGAGATCACGGGCACCTCTCGAATGACCGTTCCGGCGAGTTCCTTTGCGAGCTTCTGAACGATCATATCAAAGGGATCATGTTAGGACATTTAAGCAAGGAGAATAACATTCCAGAGCTTGCATACGAAACGGTTGCATTTGCACTTAAGGATAACCCATATACGAAGGATGTCCGGGACTTTCACTTACAGGTAGCAAACCGATCGACTCATTCCGATGTGATGACGACAGGATAAAAAACTGGAAGGTATATGTATAATAAGAATTTAACTATATAAAAGAATAAGGAGAATAACTTAAAATGAACAAAGCTGTGATAACCGTAGTTGGAAGAGATACCGTAGGTATTATAGCCAAGGTATGCACATATCTTGCAAATAATCAGATCAATATTCTGGATATTTCCCAGACGATCGTGCAGGGATATTTTAATATGATGATGATCGTGGATGTG
>JAFUAW010000016.1 GCA_017460485.1 Lachnospiraceae bacterium
GACAGAGCTTCCTGGTGTAAGCACTGAGATTCTTGATCCAAGAGATACCTATGCAAATGCTTCTGAGTGGGAAGAGAAGGCAAAGGATCTTGCTCAAAGATTCCAGAAGAACTTCAAGAAGTATGAGACCAATGAGGCAGGTAAGGCATTAGTTGCTGCAGGTCCTCAGCTGTAAGAGCAGGTATACAGTTCTACTCTTTACATCTTTGAATCAAGATAAAATCGAGTAGGGAAGATGGAACTTCCCTACTCGCCGCGAGCCGCCGGTCAGCTTTTACTGACAACTTCTTATTGGCGGCTCTGCGATACATAATAAAGCGAGCAGGCAAAACGCCTGCTCGTTTTATTATCATCGATATATCCCTTCTCTTACTCTCCGCGATGCTTCTCAATGATCTCCTTGAACCGATTAAAGGAAGCATCCGTCTCTTTCTGATCCGATGCCGACATCTCATCGATCTCCTTCTCCAAAGCCTCTTCATCCAGGTTCGCAAAAATGTCTGCCAGATCATCCTCTGAGAAAAAGTTATTATCCATATCTGTACCCCGCCTTCCGTATTATTAGTATGTAGTAATTACTCCCAAATAATCTATTCTCATATGAAAATATACTGATATAATTTTAATATATGCAGACTGATTTTGCAACCATTTCATACTTCTGTCGTCCCGGATTGCCTTCATACATCATTTGACCAACGATATATGATTTGCTAATATTAGGAAAGAGAGACCAAACGCTTCCACTCCTGTGGAATGACGATTCTAATAAATGATCCTGCATAAACAGTCTGGTGTGAAAGGATTCCGATCAAAATGAACATTTCAAATAAAGAAAAATGGATCATATTTTTCATCGGCGGATGTCTGGGTGCCGTTTTATTTCTGTTGATCTTCGGATGGGACAAATTGGATGTTACCTATACCGACTGGCTTCTTCGCAAAGATACGGATCTTGCCCAGCATTATATGGGCTGGTGCACCTACCGGGCTTCGGATTGGCATTATCCGCTGGGACTGATGGACGGCGTATTATATCCGGATTCCATCTCCATCTTCTTTACAGACTCCATTCCCTTATTCGCGTTTGTGTTCAAGCTGCTGTCCGGAATCCTGCCGGAAAGCTTTCAATACTTCGGTCTATTTGGGTTCTTATGCTATTTCCTGCAGGGAGGCTTCGCCGCCTGCCTGATCTTCCATTATACCAATAAGAAGATCTATTCGATCGTAGGATCCCTGTTCTTCTCCGGCTCCTTGCTCATGATGTGGAGAATGTTCACTCATACCGCTCTGTCAGCGCATTTTCTGATCCTTGCGGCACTGTATCTGTGACTCTGTAAAGATTCGGTCCTGTCAACCATAAAAAGCATTCTGCTCTGGACAACCCTCAGTCTGGCAGCACTCATGATCCAGGCATACTTTCTTCCGATGGTATGGGGATGCATGCTGTGCAGTATCTTGGGACAGTTCCTGTCAGTACACTCCGAATCTTTATCTGATTCGGCTTCCTTCTCTGATTCCAATTCTGCTTCCCGTTCTGATGCTAATTATAATTCCAATTCTGATATGGCTTATAATGCCGCATCTGACTCTGTCTCTCGTCCTGTTCCGAATAAATCCTCCAATTACAAACATCTCATTATACGAAGCATTCTGACGGTTCTGATTGCCGGACTCATCACGCTTCTCTGCGGCTTTGCCTTCGGCATGTTCTACGGAGATATGCCGGTATCCGGAGAATCCTACGGTATCTTCTCATTTAATCTGAACGGCTTGATCAATTCACAGGGACTGACAGTATTCCTTCCCGAACTTCCTCTTGCAACCCCATATCAGGTGGAGGGACTCGCCTATCTCGGTATCGGTATACTAGGATTATGCATCATGGGCGGAATTGCTTGGTTATACCGCACCTTAGGGAACCGCGGTCAATCTGATCATCCCCGCCTATTCACAAAAGAACATATCCTCAAAGCGATTCCATACATAATCTTCATTCTTGTATTTCTCTGTCTGGCACTTGGTTATATAATTACCCTCGGTTCCCATCAGCTGACTCTCCCGCTTCCGGAGGGAATCCTTCATCTACTTGCTATATTCCGTTGCAGCGGAAGACTGATCTGGCCGGTCTACTACCTCATTCTATTGGGTACCTGTCTGCTTCCGGCATATTATCTGCCTGACAACCGTCTGCCGTTGATCGTTCTGATCCTTGCACTGATCCTGCAGGCCGTTGACCTGTCCAGCTATGTGAAGACCCGCTTAGATAAGTTCCATACTGCAGAACGACAAGTCTACGCAACACCTCTTACCGATCCGGTCTGGGAAGAATGTGCGGATCGATACCGGCACATCATGTACTATCCGGATGTCTACTGTCTGTACAGCACGAAAAAGAATGAAGGCTATGCCATTCAGATCTATGCTTACCGGCATTCCATGACTATGAATTACATCTATTTCTCACGCAACCTAAGTGATACCATCAATGAACGGATGTATCGGCATTTTGAAGTGCTGGCTGACGGATATACCGAACCGGACACCATGTATATATTCCCGGATCAATTCCCAGTGGGCGATTATGGTCTGCATTATTACTATGTAAATGATATTCTGATCGGCACACCGGATGTACTGGAATCCGGGGAAGAGATCGGAACGCAATAATTATTTGCACAACCGGAGATTCATTACCGGATCATCAGACCATGAATCCCGCAATTACCAATCCTGCAATCACTCCGGCTGCAGTAGCCAGCAGCCCTCCCGACAGGATCCATCTTGGTTTCCTTACTTTAACCGCAACCAGATAGACCGACATCACATAGAACATACTCTCCGTACAGCTCATAATGATAGATACCATCAGACCGATCTTCGAATCCGTTCCATATTCCTTAAAAATGTCGAAGACCAGTCCATTTGCCGCAGATGTTGAGAATAGCCGGATCAATATTACCGGGATTACTTCTGCGGGAATGAATAATCGTTCTGCTGCCGGGGATATAAGCTTAGATACCAGATCCATAGCACCGGAATTCCGAATAATCCCGACTGCCAGCATCAATCCCACCAGAGTGGGCGCGATTCCGATTACGATCCGAAATCCCTCTTTCACACCTTCCACAAAGATATCGTAGACCTTCTCCCGATTGAGAATTCCATATCCCACAATATAGAAGATAACGAGTGGGATCATAAAGCTTGAAATAACCATGATCACCTGCATATAATTTACTCCTGCCTTTTGTTTTTTTGAATACTCAGTATCCGGCAATATATAATAATATATGTCGGAAGTATCTGATATCATTCAATATCATATTTTGATAGCAGAAACTCAGGAAATGCTCTTTAAATAAAAAAATCCCGCAACCCATTGATTTCTCAACGATTGCGGTACTTACATAATAAGAATCGGAATGACAGGATTTGAACCTGCGACCTCTTCGTCCCGAACGAAGCGCTCTACCAAGCTGAGCCACATTCCGATACAGCTTTTATACTATAACACATTTGTTCCAAAAAGGGAAGAGGAAATTTTTCCTATATGTTCATCCGATGATATAGGAAGACCTTATAGGATCTCTACATATGGAAGAATTTCTTATTCTCATACTTCGGCTCACAGGTGAGATTAATTCCCAACTTCTTAAACACTCCTATATCAACCTGCGATAAGATTACAGAGGAATGAACCTCTAACCCCCGAAGCTCCGGCAGCTTGGCATAGGCGGCTTTGGCAACCGGATTCGTGATCGCTTCAATCGACATGGCAATCAGGATCTCATCAATATGTAAGAGCGGATTGTGATTACCCAGATAATTGACCTTCAACTCCATGATCGGTTCAATGATCTCCGGCGATAACAGCTTCACGGAATCATCAATTCCCGCAAGATATTTTAACGCGTCAAAGATCATCGCAGAGGAAGCACCAAGCAGGGAAGATGTCTTGGCTGAGAGAATCGCGCCATCCGGCATCTCAATTGCGGATGCAGGTCCGCCGGATTCTTCCGCCCGAATATTCGCTGCCTTCACAACCGGACGGTCAGCAATAGACAGTCCTGCCTTCTGCATCAGAATATCCGTCTTCTGTACCATGGCGTCTGTAGCATCGCCTTTTCTCCGGTCACACTGCGTCTGATAGAAGCGGCGAATGATCTCCTGACTGGCTGCTGCCTGAACGACCTCATCATCTATGATACAATGCCCCGCCATA
>JAFUAW010000150.1 GCA_017460485.1 Lachnospiraceae bacterium
ATGTACCGTCACGGTCGCAATATCCCCCACCGACTCCATATTCCAGATCTCATGGAACAATTCTTCCTTGGTATAGACATGATTCGGATTGCTCGCAAGAAATGTCAGCAGATCGAATTCCTTCGTCGTCAGGATCTTCTCTTCCCCGTTGACAAATACCCGCCTTGCCGTCTTGTCGATCTTAATTCCGCGAATCTCAATATATTCATTCGAGCGGCGTTCTCCGCTTCCCACCAACCGTTCATATCTGGCAAGATGAGCCTTCACTCTCGCTACCAGTTCACTTGGCGAAAATGGTTTGGTAATATAGTCGTCCGCTCCCATTTCCAATCCGCGGATCTTATCAATATCCTCTTTCTTAGCTGATACCACAACGATCGGAATATCTTTGACCTCTCGGATCTGACGGCACACCTCATATCCATCCATATTCGGAAGCATCAGATCTACGATCACAATATCATAATGCTCTGCTTTCGCGCGCTCTAAGCCCTTTTCCCCATCCATTTCAATGGTCACATCATATCGGTTCAGTTCCAGATAATCCTTCTCTAACTCCGCGATTGATTGTTCATCTTCAATGATCAGAACTTTGTTCATATACGTTGCCCCCTTCTCTTACCAGATTCAGTGTGAAAGCAATCAGAGTTCCTTCCCCATTCTTGCTTTCCGCCCATATACTTCCCTCGTGCTCCTCTATGATCTTTTTGGCGATCGCCAGTCCCAGACCGCTTCCTCCTGTCTGGGCATTTCTGGATGCATCCGTCCGGTACATCCGGTCAAAAATACGCGGAAGATCTTCTTCCGATATTCCATCTCCGTTATCCTTAATTCCCACATAGATCTGATCAAATCCATATGGTTTTACAGTTATATCAATGATCCGCTCATCCTTTTTGTTATATTTGACCGCATTCACAATAATATTATTGATTACACGCCTAAGCTGTTCCGGATCCGCGATCACCCGTGTATCATCCGGACAGGTATTCCGGTAATTGACCTTCACATGAGAATGTTCCATATCCATCGCAAGCTCTGTAAAACAATCATTAAAGTACGCTGACACCTTCAATTTGATAAAATCGTATGGAATACTGTTGGTGTCAATCTTGGAATATAAGGATAATTCATTAATCAGGACATCCATCTCATTTGTTTTATTATAGATTGTCTTAATGTATTTATCCATTTTTTCCGGAGTATCCGCGACACCGTCCATGAGTCCTTCGACATATCCCTTGATTGCCGTGATCGGTGTCCGCAGATCATGGGAAATGTTATTGATCAACTCCCGATTCTCCTCCTCCTGCCGCATCCGGTCATCCACTGACTCCTTCAGCTTCGCGCGCATCTCATTAAAGGACTGACATACCTGCCCGATCTCATCATTTGCCATGATCTCAACATCTTCATTCAGATTGCCTTCCTTGATCCGGTTTGTTCCCTCCTGCAAGGCTTTCAGCGGCCGCAGGAAATTCCGGTACATATAGATCGTAATAAATGCGCTGACAAGACCCAGTACCAATGCCACAAAGATAGCGATCTCGATCAGGGCGCGTCTCATATAGGTTGACATCGTCTCTGTATAGATGACAACGAAGAAGGAACCGCTCCTTCCATCCGACAGCATGAAATCCTCCTGCCTTATATAAAATGGTGTCTTATCGTCAACATAGATACCGCCCTCGATACTTTCCGCGGCAGCATCGTAATCCGGTATCAATGCGAGATATTGCTCC
>JAFUAW010000151.1 GCA_017460485.1 Lachnospiraceae bacterium
CAGCCTTATGGTATCCTGCAAGCTTAGCCCGTAATTTCTCTGCTGTCGGCTCCGGATATGTATCGATCCGTTCCACAGCCTGACCCATTCTCTCCCGTACAGACTTCGGTATTCCGAACGGATTCACATTCATAGAAAAATCCATATTCACCTGATTGTGGTAGATATCTCCGCCGTGAAGCATACTTTCCATCCTTTCTTGGAATCCGGCTTTCTTTTTCAGCACATCATTTTTATTATTTGCACTTTACAATGGCTCCGAAAAGGTAAATACCAGCCATAGAAAACCTAGCATACTATAGAACAGGATCACGACCCAGATCAGCCATTGCATAAATGTAGATATGTACAGCAGTCGGTTTGCACGTTTAATATCCTCATATTCTACCGGGCGCGTAGCGTCACCGATATAGGGCTTATGCACTACCTGTCCAAAATAACTGGCGTCCCCTGCCAACTGTATTCCCAAGGCTCCGGCACAGACACTTTCTGTCTGAGCAGAATTCGGACTTGCATGATTCCTGCGATCCCGCCGATAGATCTTGAAGGCTCTTCTGGTATCAAAGCTCCGTCCTGCAAAGATACAGGCAATGATCATGGAATACGCACTGATCCTTGCCGGAAGGAAGTTCACGACATCATCCAGCTTCGCCGCACAGCGGCCAAAATGCAAATACTTCTCATTCTTATATCCGACCATGGAATCCATGGTATTCACCGTCTTATATAAGAAACCCAGAACCGGTCCTCCAAGTGCCGTATAGATCATCGGTGCGATTCCACCGTCCGAGGTATTCTCTGCAACCGTTTCAATCGCCGCCTTTGCCACTCCGGTCTCATCCAATGCATCGACATCCCGCCCAACGATCATAGATACTGCCTGTCTTGCGCCGGCAAGATCCTTTGCCGCCAGCCGGTCATACACCTTCATGCTCTCGTCCTTCAGACATTTGATACTTAAGATCTGATACGTCATGACAGCTTCCACTATAATGCCAAGAATATCGTTCACAAGATAGGACGCTGCAAGAATGAATCCTGACACGAGCAATGTGAGCAACAGACATACAAGCACCAGCCACACCCCTCTGATACGCGCCTTCCGTTCATCCTCTGTATTCCATCGTTTCTCCAAGGCACCGATCATGCTGCCAATGAGCCGTATCGGATGCGGCAGAAAATAAGGATCCCCAAATAAGCGATCCATAAAAAATCCCAGTGAAAATGCAATGATATGATACAACCAGATCATAGAGCCACCCTTTTCATTACCTTCACGATCCTTCGTCAACTTCTTTTTAGTGCTCATACTATGTCATGAAAATTAACCGATATCCCTCACCGTTCTTTACATAGCAGTCATAGTATTCCTCTCCGGTCAATGTACTCACAATCGACATGATCGTCCCCGCATGCACCACTGCTGCCGCAGTAATTGTACAAGCACTTTGGTTATTTATGTTATATGTGTTCTCAGCTGGGAACCTGTTCTTCGTCCGGTCATATAACACTCCATCCGTATCATGGATATCCGATTTTATACTCGATACGGAAATAAGTACCGGTCCCTCATCTTCTCTGGGTTCCGGATCATTCTCACTGTCTCCACAGATCATCGCAAGACATCTCTCAAGTCCCACCATGTTTCTTGTGTTGAAATCCGTCCGGCTCTCCCCCTCCGGAATCAGACCCTCACAGCCGGAATCCACCCATTTACGATACTCGGCGTCATCCTCCATCTCATCGGCAGAGCGTCCTTCAAATATTCCGAAGTCCATTTCCTTCCACTCCCCGATCAACACCGGTGTCTGTTCGGGATAGAGAATATCCGCGGTCTGTCTGCAGCGGAGCATGGGACTTGCAAAGAGCTTTCCGACCCTCGGATACATATCCGGA
>JAFUAW010000152.1 GCA_017460485.1 Lachnospiraceae bacterium
CCGGTTGTAGAGCGCGTGGAATTCGATCTGGAACAGCATGGGTATGATCTGTGCATTACGGACACCAAGGGCTCTCATGCGAATCTGACACCGGATTATGCGGCAGTGCCGGAGGAAATGAAGAAGATCGCGGCTTATTTTGGCAAAGAAGTTCTGCGGGATGTGACCTTTGAAGACATCATGAGCCATATTGCTGCGCTCCGGAGTACGACCAATGACCGTGCGGTATTAAGAGCGATTCATTTTATCGAGGAAAACAAACGAGTGAACGAGGAGGTTGCTGCTTTGAAGAGTGGAGATACGGATGCGTTCTTGAAAGGCGTCCGGGCATCCGGAGATTCTTCTTATAAATATCTTCAGAATATCTATAGTCCGCAGGATGTTCTGCATCAGAATATGTCGCTGGCACTGGCGATCAGTGATGTGACTTTGCAGGGGAACGGCGTTGCGCGTGTACATGGCGGCGGATTCGCTGGAACGATACAGGCATTTGTGAAGAAGGAGAAGACCGTGGAATACAAGAAGGCGATGGATCAGGTATTTGGCGGGGATTCCTGCCATGTGCTGAAGATACGGAAGTATGGCGGGATGGAAGTTGTAAAATAGGATCTTTTTCTGATTAGTGACGATTGGTGCATGTGCACCAATCTGTGGACTGCAATTGGAGAAGGATTGAGGCAGCTGTAATGGTATAGGCTGTGGATAATTTTTTCTCGACAGGACAGGTTAGATAATATTTATCTATGAGATTAGGGGGAAATGGATATGTTGTCAGAACCGCATAGTGGATGGTCGGATTTCCACCTGAATGGGACACAATTTAATTATGGTCTAAGTTATCTTGATGATATTGCTTATGATTGGCTTGATCAAGCGATTCATGGTTTGGAAACTATGTTGCCTTTTTGTGTAAAAGGTTTTATGGAGCCCGGCAGGTTTTTGTGTTTGGTTAGTTATGGAGAGTGCTTGATATTGATTGAAGACGAAGACAAAAATGAGGTTTCCATCGAGGAATCTGTAAAGATAAGTATGCTTGATTTTTGTAAAGAACTTCATAGTGATATATCTAAACACTTTGATGGATGGGTTAATTTTGTTGATTACAATAGTCCTGATTTTGAGGCTAAAAAATTGGAATTACAAAAACTGCTTAACAGGCTTGAAGAACTTATCAATGAGAAGAGTATTTATTTAGGACCGGGACATGTTTTTTTATAAGATGATTTGAAATACCAGTAACAATTTAACTTGTAATTATGGTAAGGATTTAGTTCATTACAAGTGTACACCATTGATTGTGTAGTATAAAAGGATGATAGGAGGATGAAGAGCATGATTAATACATGGATTACGGAGCTGGTTCAGTATGGGATTCGTGAGGGATTGGTGGCATCGGAGGATGTGATCTATACGACGAATCGGTTGTTGGAGCTGCTTAAGCTGCAGGAATATATTGCGCCGGAGGGGGAGATTGCCAGGCGGTCGCTTTCTGAGATCTTAGATGATCTGATGGGATATGCGCATGAGCAGGGGATCCTGCCGGAGGATACGATCGGTAAGCGGGATCTGTTCGATACGAAGATCATGGGTCTTCTGACACCGCCACCGTCAACGGTAAGGCTGGCATTCAAGAATCATTTGGCACATTCCTCACAGGAGGCAACGGATTACTATTATTCCTTCAGTAAGGCGACGAATTATATCCGTACAGACCGGATCGCGAAGGATGAGAAATGGGTTGCGAAGACAGAATATGGGGATCTGGATATCACTATTAATCTGTCCAAGCCGGAGAAGGACCCAAGAGATATTGCCAAGGCAGGACAGGCGAAGAAATCCGGTTATCCGGCGTGTCTGCTTTGTGCGGAGAATGAAGGCTATGCGGGACATATCTCACATCCTGCAAGACAGAATCACCGGATCATTCCGATGCAGTTGGACGGAGAGAATTATTTTCTCCAATATTCTCCGTATGTTTATTATAACGAACACTGTATTATATTCAATGAGCAGCATATTCCGATGGTGATCAATCGGGCAACCTTCTCGAAGCTTTTGGATTTTGTGGGACAGTTCCCGCATTATATGGCAGGCTCCAATGCGGATCTTCCGATCGTGGGAGGATCGATCCTTAGCCACGATCATTTTCAGGGCGGTAATTATGAGTTCGCGATGGCGAAGGCTCCAGTAGAAGAACAGGTAACGATCCCGGGTTATCCGCAGGTTACGGCTGGGATTGTGAAATGGCCGATGAGCGTGCTTCGGATCAACAGTGAGGATAAGGAGTCGCTGGTTGACTGCGCGGATCATATTCTGAAGACATGGAGAGGCTATACCGATGAGGACGCATTTATCCTAAGTGAGACAGACGGTGTGCCGCATAATACGATCACGCCGATCGCGCGGATGCGGAACGGTAAGTATGAGCTGGATCTGGTGCTTCGGAATAATATTACGACAGAAGAATGTCCTCTGGGATATTATCATCCGCATTCCGAGTATCATCATATCAAGAAGGAAAATATTGGGCTGATCGAGGTTATGGGACTGGCGATTCTTCCGGCACGTTTGAAGACGGAGCTTGCAGATCTGGAGCGGGCCATTCTTGCAGGAGAGGATATTGCCGCAAATGAGACGCTTGCCAAGCATGCGGATTGGGTGAAGGAGATCCTTCCGAAATACGAAGTGACCGCCGAGAATATTCACGGTATCCTGCAGACGGAGATCGGAATCGTATTCTCTCATATCCTGGAGAATGCCGGTGTATATAAGCGGACACCGGAAGGGAAGGCGGCGTTCTTAAAGTTTGTGGGGAGTCTGTAAGCAATTAAGAATGATATAAAATCATAATATAGAGCTTAAATATAAATGTCTTGACGACACCAAGTAACACATAGTAAAATACAATGTGATACTTGGTGTTGTTTTTCGATTTAAAATATATAATAAAAGTGAGTGTGAGGATAATAATATGAATAAATATAATGGTTTTGCAATGACTTTAAAACGTTGCAGGCACGATTCCGGTCTGACGCAGGAAGAGGCAGCAGAAAAACTTGGAGTCAGTGTAAATACAATTCAGAATTGGGAAAGCGGAAAGACAAGTATTAAGAATGAGAATCTCCGAAAAATAGCGATTTTGTATCAAATTCCGTTTTCTCAATTACAACTGAGTATGAATGAAGAAGGGAGAAATAAGACTGATAACTGGCCGGCTTTTTTATTTGATACCGAATTGAGGATGAATTGGGATGATAATACCAATGAAATAATTGGGACACTTCATTTAAGTCTGGAAGAACAGAATTTGTTTGGATTGATGTATATATATGGCGCAAAATACCTAAAAAAGTCCGGGATAGATTATAATACTTTTTATGATGATCTTAAGGTGGTGCCGTATTCGTTTGTTGATCGGGTGGGAAGTATTCAATTTGTGAATATGGCAGATCGGCTCCATGAAGTAGTCAAACATGTAAAAGCGGATTATCTAATGAAAGTATTGAAATTATTTCCTGATGAGGAATTCAATATACGATATCTTCCCAAGGATCTAATTTGTGAATTTATAGATTCCGGACACAAGGAATTATCTGATGGGATTATAGATCATGAAAAAGATGGTTTCGAAGGAAATGAAACGCTTCATTTTTATATATCAATGCAGAAAGCGAAAGCTGTACTTCCGCTGTTGGAAAAAGGTCCTATTATATTGTCAAATGATTGTGATGCCAGAGGAATATGGAGATTATCGAAGGATATACCTGATGAACTGATCACTGCATGTGGATGGAATATTGCGTATTGGGATTATCTTAAAAATAACCACAAGGTAAATTCTAATAAATATACGCCTGAAGGTATATGCAACAATGTTGAAATCGTAACAAAACAAAGACGGAGCCATGATGAATGGAGATTAGAATTAAATGATTTGGGAAAACAACTGTTAGATTGGTTTAGAAAAGGAGAATGAATATGCAGAAACAAAACAATAAGAATAAAACAACAGAAAAAAAGCGTAATGTTGGTGTCTACATTGATGGAGAGAATATATCGGCAAAAAAAGCAAAGGAAATCATAAGATTGGCTGAGGATAAAGGAGTCATAGATTATACGAAGGTATATGCGCGTCAAAAAGATCCTTATACGAGAAACTGGACAACTGCCGCCAAAAATAATCATTTAAAAGAAATACGGATTGCCGGTCAGCCAGAAAAAAACAAGGTAGATAGAAAACTGCAAAAAGATATAGTTAAGGATATTCAGAAATCAAAAAACATTGATATTGTATGTATTGTATCTTCTGATCATGGATATGCGGAAACTGCCAGTCAGGTTAGGGCAATGGGGAAACGGGTAATTATTATCGGAGAGTCAAAGGCACCTGATCGATTACAAAAATCCGGAAATGAATTTGTGCGGATTTGATGTGATAGTTCCGGGCATAATATTATGACTTACTCCCATTTCGCAACATGGAAGTTCTCCATGGCGTGCAGAAGTACCGGGTGCTTCACGACAAAATGAATGACCGGCGATTTGCATTTGGACACGATGAAATAATGTCCGGAGACGGTGATGATCCGGATATTCTTAAATGGCACCGGTTGTGAGGTGTCCAGCACAAAGTTCGCATGAGAGGTGGCAAAGTCCTGTGCTGCATGATAGTGTGTCTGATATTGGTCGTAGGTATACGGAATCCGGATATCCATGAACAGATCCGGGAACATCAGGGCGAGATCGGCACTTTCGAATTCTTCCGGAGACAGTGGCGCATGGGAACAGTAGATGTGATTGGTCGCAAGAAGCTCTTCGGCAGTAACCCTAAGTTCTGCACAGTAATTGAGAATCCGCTTACGATCCTGTTCGGACAGGGAAGCGGTCATCTCTTCTATGAGTGATTCCGGAATGGTAATGATAGGCAGGTTGGCATCTAGAATATGCCAATCTGCTTTTTTGTTCAGATGCGTCCGGATAAATCCATCCGCCTCTTTTGCATGCTCTTTCCCATAGATATCCATCAACGGCTCTGCGCAGCGCAGGAGATCGTTGGTACGGGTACGGTAATAGGTAAGGTCGGATTTGCTGTTGGACAGATAATACCGGCCGTCCGCATAATGACCGTGAATACATTCTCCGTGCAGGATCGCGCTTCCGGAGCAATAGTTCAGTTCATGGAACGCCTCCTGCTTATAATCCGGCAGATAGTATGGGGAGACCTGACCGGTCATATAGATTGGGATCCATGCCTCTAAGCCCAGCATCAGCTCGGAAAACGGACGATCGAGATTATGAATGATATTGATGTGCAGTCCCTTTCGAAGAGAGGCGGCAATTCCGAACATCCATTTCTTATTGAAATCCATATCTTCTGCCAGCTCCTCCATCGGCATATTGGAATACATGAAGATCGGTTCGGCTGCTTTGCCGGTAACTGTGTTCTTGAAGAAATCCAGCTCTGCCTTACGCATATCCTCGATTCCGTAATAATATCTGCTGACCGGCATCTGGATCGGCATCGTCGGAACCTTGATATCATTAAAATGAATTACATCAATGTATTCGTCCAGATTAAAGTCATTCATTTTCTCAAGGAAGGACTGGATCGGAAGGCTGGCAGCAGCTTCGGAATGGTTACAGAGATAGCGGGTCAGCTGCTCGGTTAGTGCATGGGTATTACGCAGTGCCGAAGAACTGCATTCAAAAAGAACCGCTAATGAGGTTCGATAGTGATCAGCTTCCGGATGATGCGCGATAAAGGAAGCAATGTCCGCGGTGAATTCAGAGATATTCGTAATCCGGCGCTGACCGGACAGGATTCGGGATATATAGGAAGTGTCATAGCTTAAGGAACGGGCAATGTCACTCTGGTTTATCTCTAATGTGGTCAGCACGCGGTTCAGATTCGCGATATAGGTCTCGTAGCTTACGGTCAAACCGTCAGAAACAGTTGCATTCAGCGTTTGCAGGATCGTGTCTTCTGAGAGAACCAGTAGGGAATCGTTATATTCCTTGGATTGTCTTGCGGCTGATTGACTAGAATGGTTTGTCTGGTCTTCAGCGGAAAAAGGTGTGTTTGCTTCGCGCTCTGCTGCAAGACTGGCAAGACCGGAAGCTAACTGCCGGATCTGCTGGCTGTCTGCATTCGGAATACGCTCCCCCTTGCGATACCGACTGATACTGGCTTCTCCCAGTCCAGACGCGGTGGCGAGTTGCTTATTCGTGCAGCCAATCTGTACCATATATGCGTTTAATTGTTCATCAAATGACATCTGCTTCGAACTCATGACAATCTCCTTTTGTTAATCAATGATAGAATGGTTCTATTGTAGCAAGCGGAGGATGGATGCGCAAGTAGGAAGATTTCCAAATTGGCAATTATTTATCCATGAAATATAGCCATTATTATGCAATAATTTCCGATTTGGCAAATGTCAAAAAGGGAATATCGTTGAAAAGGCTTATGGCAGTATGATAATTTAATACTATCTAGGCGTGTCGGTAATTATAAGTGATTATTCGATGGATGCTTTATAATAATGACAGGAGGGAAAAGAATGAAGACAAAGAGGAGAATACTTGCAATAGCTGCAGCCTTTGCATTTATGGTGGGAGTATTGTCGCCGGTCAAGGTATTTGCGGACAGTCAGATTACATTAAATGTTGGTTTTCAGAATACCTCAGACGCCGACGAAGGCAAGGTGCTGTACTCGGTTGACGGCGGAGAGAATTGGAATCAGGCAGCAGCCGGAGATACCAGTATTACTGTGCCGGATGGTAATCAGCTGCAGGTTCGGATTGTTCCGAATAACGGTTACAGCATTGACTGGACGGCTACCAGTTATAGAACAGATGGAGGAGAACCGATTAGTCTGCAGAATGATAATACAGGAATTGCCGGCGGTTTGGCAGGAGCGAATGGTTATTATATTAACCCGGATGATGTGACAACCGTGGAATTGGCAGGAGTGGAATTCGCTGAAGGAGGTGCTCCGGGCCCTGGTCCTGCTCCGGGTAATACTACCGCGCATATTACGGTTACTGCGCCGGAAGGAAGTTGGAAAGGGAAACCGATGGTTCGGGAACAGGAATTCCCATACGAGGCAGATGAAGAGACCGTAAATACGGATTATGATAAGTACTGTGGTGTTGTCGGCGTCGGACTTAATATGAACAATCCGTATGAAGGTCAGATGACGCGCAGGGGCAGCCGATATGGCGAAACTGTGGAAGCAACACAGGATATTACATATAATCGGGAAGATAATGATACTACAGTCAATGTCAGCTTCTATCACGGAAGCTGGGGAGACCGGATCGATTCATTGAAGATCAATGGTACGGATTATACGGAAGCAGCATGTATCGATTTGGATGGCGATCCTGATACAAATGATAAGGTATCTCTTGAAACTCTGTATAATGACCGCTTCACATGGCTGAATCATTTTCTGGATCAGGGTGTATTCTTTGTTGTAGAAGGAGTACCTGTTAGTGCTACAGAGGAATATGCGATTGAAGTTAAGGTTCGTCCGATTACGGAAGAGGAATGCTTTATCGGTAACTTCTTATGGTCGAATGATGATTACTTTGCACCGGAGGAAGAGGGCGGTACTGAGCCGAATGATCTCTATATCGGGCATTCTAATCTGACATTGATCTCAGTTGATTTTAATGACGGAGATCCGAATTATGACTTCGCGGCAAATGGTGGCTATAAGCATCTTGAGGTTAATGAAAGCTCCGGTGAGGGGGGAGTTGACGGGGTTAATTATGTTCATTACCAATTAGACCGACTGGGGACTGCAGCCAGCAGTATAGAGGTTGCTACCAGCGAAATGGTAATCCCTGAGGGTGCATGGGTAACCATGAAGATTGAACCGCACTATGGATATCAGGTAAAATCCTTTAGTGGTGTCGGACAAGACGATATAAAATTAGAAGGCGGCGTTTCCGTATTCAGCTTTAAGGTCGGTAAGGGTAACTTCCATATCGGTGCTCATGTTGAGAAGCAGGAGGATGAAGTGAAGGTTGCTTCCGATGCGATCGCCGGTGGCGAGGTTGAACTTGCAGAGGGTACTTTGGAGACAGGCTCTGCAAGACTTCAGGTAGAAGATGCGAATGTAAGTGCTGCTAAGGAGACTGCTTTTGAAAGTGAAGCAGAGGATGCCGGTTATGAGATTGACTCTTATCTCGGTATCAGTCTTGATCAGGTATTCTATAAGGGAACCGGTAATTCCGATGATGTATGGGCAAATTCCATGGAAGATCTGGAGAATGCGGCAACCATTTCCCTGACACTGGATGGAGATCTGGATGGAGATGATGTGGCAATTATCCACAACATTCATAACGGTGATGAGTTTGAAGTGATCGATGCGGAATATGATGCCGATACCAAGACTATTACGTTCCCGACGAACAGTTTCTCTGATTTTGCAATTGCAACAAAAGCAGCTTCAACATCAGAAGACACAGCGGATACTTCTACGACAG
Source organism: Lachnospiraceae bacterium (assembly GCA_017460485.1). Taxonomy (GTDB): domain Bacteria; phylum Bacillota; class Clostridia; order Lachnospirales; family Lachnospiraceae; genus CAG-632. The sequence goes on from JAFUAW010000152.1 coordinate 8,500, forward strand.
AGACTTCTACGACGGAAGCAACAACGACGGAAGCTTCTACGGAAGCCACAACAGAGACTCCGGCTACAGAGGGTACTTATACGATTACAGCTGGTGACGGAAGCATTCATACAGCAGATGATTCCGGCAATATTACCATTACCTGTAATGGTCCGTTAGAGGATCTGGTATCTATCAGTGTGGATGGTAAAGTGATCGACAGCTCTAATTACACGTTAGAATCCGGAAGTACAATATTGACTTTGAAGGCTTCTTATCTGAATACGCTGTCAGCAGGTAATCATACGGTAACATTTACTTATAAGAATGGCAAGACTGCTACTGCAACCATTACGATCAAGGAAGCTGCAAAGACTTCTCCTAAGACTGGAGATGCGGTACCGATTGCGGCGGTAATCGTATTCGCGATCCTTGGAGCAGCAGGAATGATCTATATCGGCTCTAAGAAGAGAATGATGTAGTGTGGATCTGTAACAGATTCGAATAATTGAATACAATTACAATTAAAAAGTAAATCGAAGACAGTCTGCATTCATGCAGGCTGTCTTTTGATATAAAGATATCTTGATTCTCTATAAACAAGAAATGGGGAAATAGAGTCCGGATAAGTTATGTGTGATTCGTATTTCATATACAAGAGTTGATAGGATGATCGGTATATCTGAAAAAGCTGGGGATAGGAAGTAATCGCTAATAAAGACGAGAGAATTCTATATAATATCATAATGCATTCAGAGAAAAGTTGTGGCATAATAGAGTTAGTGAAGAAAGAATTATCATAGGAAAGAATGTAGTTATGAGACCAATTCTGTATAAGATTAAAAGCCATACAATTCAATCTGCCCTGATCCTTACTATACTTTCGATTCTGTTATGTATAGGAAGCTTTCTGCTGGTAAGCGTTGCCCCTTGGAAAGGGATGACGCGCTCCGGTTTGATCGGATCTGTCGTTGGTGGTGTTGGGATACTGATCTCGATTGCGTTCTGGCTGGCAGTTATATTGCAGAAGAATGACAAGGATTATAACGCATTTGGTGTGGCGGCGTTGACAGACGGGATTGGATTGCTGGTGGTGTTGGTCTTCGAACTGTATGACATTGTGAGCGGGAAAGAGCTGATCGGTTCTACGGGATTGCTGCGGGCAATTCTGCTTGTGTATGGTATTCCGCTGCTAGTTCTTGGCTTTTTGTTGTCACTGCTTGCATGGATGCTGACAAAGGATAAGGACAGTGAATATAATGTGGAGGATGATGGTATGTTGGGAATATTCGGAAAGAAATCAGCTGCTAAGCAAAAGGTAGAGTCCTATGACAAGGAGCACTTGAGCCCGGTAATCCGGTGCAGCATATGTACGGGAGAGCAGGTAGCAGGCTTCCGGGATTCGAGAACAGGAAAATTTGAAGAGATCATGCTGATCACCAATGATAAGGATTTGGATGCATTTATGGCAAGATACGGGATTACGGAGATTCGGAAGGAATATTAAGAAAAGAGTAATGTACAGAGATTGGAAAGGAGATTGCAATGACGAGATACGCGGTAATTACCGGCGCAAGCAGTGGAATCGGTTTGGAGATGGCCAAGATTCTGTCAAAAATGGGATACGGAACGGTCCTTGTTGCCAGACGGAAAGAACGCCTGGAGAAGATTGCTGGACAGCTCCCAACCAAAGCGATTGCGTTTCCTGCGGATATCAGTAAGGAAGAGGATCGGAATCGTCTACTGAAGCTTGTGGATCAATTGAATGTTGAGATCTTTATCAATAATGCGGGATTCGGAGATTGTGGCAGCTTTGTAACGACTTCTTTAGATAAAGAGAAAGATATGATCGATGTGAATATAACAGCGGTTCATGTTCTGACAAAGGGTATGCTGCAGCGATTTATGAAGAAGAATCGGGGATATATTCTGAATGTGGCTTCTTCTGCGGGATTGTTCCCGGGTGGACCGTATATGGCGACCTATTATGCAACGAAGGCATATGTTGTCAGTCTAACGCGGGCGTTATCACAGGAAGTCAAGGAGAGTAAGCGGAATGTCTATATTGGGGCACTTTGTCCGGGACCTGTAGATACGGAATTCAACAAGGTGGCTGAGGTGGAGTTCACACTTCCCGGGATATCGGCAAGATCCTGTGCGGCTTATGCGATCCGTCAAATGTTCCGGAGACAGGTAATCATTATTCCATCCATACCGCTTCGTGTGGGAGCATCTCTTATGCGGCTAGCACCGACTCCGGTTCTGCTTGCGGTTGTGGGAGGCCAGCAGAAGCGGAAGCTGTACGGGAGAAAGCAATCAGGAGAAAAAGTATATAGAGGATAGAAGGTATATTTCATACAGAATAAGTCAATAATCTCTGCTAGAAGGAAGCGATGGCGGCATATATGCCAAGGCATATTGCATGCGGTCGCTTTCTGCATATATGTCATCATGAGATATTTCCTAAGTGACATGTGTTATCAAGCCTAAAAAGGCGGAAAGCAGAGGTTAGAATATGAATCTATATAAGACAGCGTTGTCGGCATTACTGATTGCGCCGATCATAGGCGGAGTCAGTGTCCAAATGATACATGGTTATCAGGCAGCAAAGGAAAAAGCGGAACAGATTACGACAGAACATACAGAACAGATCGAGCAGACGATTAAGATGATCGAGGGAGAAGAGAATAATACAGATCAGAATGATTATTTAAAATTGTATGCTGATATGGGAGCAGTGGCAAGCGGTGAGGTGTCTGAGTATATGAATACGGAAGCATATAAGATAGCGGAATCATATGAAGACGCGTCCATATATACAGATTTGGATAGTCTTTATGATGATATTCAGACTGCGGTGATCCGTTTTCATGTCCGTGCGAATTCAGATTCTGAAGAAGATCAAGCATTAAAAATGAAGGTTCGAAATGAGGCTCTGGCATATCTTCAGCCATTTTTAAAGAATACCGAAGACCGTGAATCAGCAGAGTCGATCCTTCAGAAGCATATCTCTGATATTCAGGATGTCAGCCGGAATGTAATCCTGGCAGAAGGCTACGATTATCCGGTCAAGGTCTATCTGACGGAAGAGGAATTCCCGTTGAAATCCTACGGAGATCTGTTATTTCCATCCGGTTATTATGAAGCCCTGCGGATCGATATCGGAGATGCCGAGGGTGGTAACTGGTGGTGTGTCGTCTACCCGGGGCTGTGCTTTGCAGATGTCGCTGGAGGAGTTGTTGTGGAGGATGGAAAAAAAGAACTGCAGCATGTTCTGACAAAGGAAGAATATGATTCGCTGCTTCTGTATCCGGAGGAAAGGAGAGAGGTGGAATACCGCAGTTATTTTCTGGAACTCTTGAAAAACCAATAAAGCTGTGCTATGATTAAGTCTCAATCTTTATACCGCATAAGGAACGGAAGGAGACAATACCCATGAAAAATATGTTGAATTTTAAGGAGTACAGCAAGGAAGAGTTAATGGCGATCCTGAATCTTGCTCTGGATATGAAGAAGAATCCGGAGAAGTATTCGAAGATCCTAGAGGGTAAGAAGTTATATACTTTATTTGAGAAGACATCTACCAGAACCTTTCTTTCCTTTACAACCGGTATGACGGAGCTGGGCGGAACTTATTATAATCAGTTATGGAAGGACTCGAACTTCGTACTGGGAGAGCCGGTATCAGAGCTTCGCTATGTGGGAAGAAATGTGGATATCATCATGGCACGCCTGATCAAGAATGAGACGGTAGAGCTTTTTGGCGAGCAGACAACGGTACCATTTATCAATGGCTGCGACAGTACCTATCATCCGTGCCAGATCTTGGCAGACGCATTGACATTACTGGAGAAGTTCGGAACCCTGAATGTGAAATTCTTATATATCGGTGCAAAGAATAATGTATTTAATTCATTGGTGGAATTCTTTGCAAAGATGGAGTGCGGTACCTTGTACGGTCTGACCCCGCTTGTGAATGACACGGCTGTCGAGAGCGATTTTTACGAGAAAGGTAAGGCATCCGGATATTATGTAGAATTAGATCCTACGATGACCATGGAAGAGGCAAAAAAGTACGTAAAGGATATGGATGTACTGTATACAGATACTTGGGTAGATATGGAATTCTTCAATAATCCGGACTATGCCGAGAAGAAGAAGAAGACCTTGAAAATGATGATGCCATATCAGATCAACAAGGAATTGTTAGAGGGCAGTAAGGCTATCGTCCTTCATGATATGCCAATGCATGTGGGATATGAGATTTCACAGGAGGTTGTAGACGAGAACTTAGAGCATATCTTAGATCAGGCGGAGAACCGGAGACATGCAGAGAAGGCGGTTATGGCGACGTTGCTGGGTAAGGGTGAGATCCTGTAAGAGAATGTTGTGATTGTGAATAGATAGTATAAGGAGTCTGATGATTGTTCATTGGACTCTTATACATTATTAGGAATATAAAAACAGCATGGCGGCTGCCATGCTGTTTTTATTACGTATTCCTTGTTGATCAATCTTATTCCTCAGAGATTGCACCTGCAGGACAAGTACCTGCGCAAGCTCCACAGCTGATGCAGAGATCCTTATCGATCACGAACTGTCCGTCTCCTTCAGAAATTGCTCCTACCGGACATCCACCGGCACAAGCACCACATGATAAACAAGCGTCAGAAATAACGAATGCCATAACGTAAATCCTCCTTGTTTGTTTTCTGATATGATTGTACGAGATTTTCACAGTATAATCAAGAGGTTTTTGAGATTTTTGTCAACTTTTTTTATCAATAAAGGCACAAATCGTAATACAATGTCAATTAGTTATATACAACTAACTATGGTTATACATGTCGTACCTTATATGTTATGATTCTCTTCTTTTAATCCGTCCACCTTGTGTTGATCTTCCAATTCATGATTCAGTTCTAATTCTGCTCTGCGCTTCCGGATCCCGTCTAAGATGTGCTTCTTGGCCTCAATCGCATCCTTATTCGTCAAGGCTTCTACACCCTTTAAGCGGTACTCAATGCCTAACTTCTCATATTTTACAATTCCCATCGTATGATATGGAAGTACATCTAATGCTTTCAGATTCGATAAGCCGCCGATGAAATATCCCAATCGGGTTAGTTCCTCTACCTGATCGGTAATACCCGGAACGATGACATGTCGGATCCAGAGCGGAACCTGCTGTTCATCCAGATATCTTGCGAAATCCAGAATATTATCATTCGGCTGTAAGGTCAGTTCCTTGTGCCCTTCCGGATCAATGTGCTTAATGTCTAACATAACCAGATCCGTGACTTTGCAAAGCGCATCGTACTTGGCAAGGATTGCCGGTTCATTTCTGCGGAACATGATACCGGAGGTGTCCAGGCAGGTATGGATTCCTTTCTCTTTTGCCTTCGTGAAGAGCTCTAACAGAAAGTCAATCTGCACCGTTGGTTCTCCGCCGGTGGCCGTCAATCCGCCGTTATTCATGTAGAATTCTTTGTTCTCATCGTAATATTCTAAGATCTTATCTGCTGTCCATTCCTCGCCGCCGCCAAGCTCCCATGTGTCCGGGTTGTGGCAATAGGCACACCGCATAGGGCAGCCTTTGAAGAATACAACAAATCGTGTGCCGGGACCATCAACGGTTCCGAAGGTTTCAATCGAATGAATGTGTCCGATCATGGCTGGTATCCTCCCAGATTCTGATCCGTCTCCTCATGAATACGGGAATTCATAAAGCATACGGGTTGCTTACTTGTAAAAAAGAAGCCGAGAAGGTCTCGGCTTCTTTCTTCTGCCTCGTAGTATTCTTTGCAACCACTAATCGCCAAACCATCCTGCTTCGCAGTCTGTCGCACTTCGTGCTTGTGTTTGGCGATAGGATGCTTCGCATCCTATGCATATGGTTTCATACAGTCTTCGAAATGCAAGCATTTCTCATATTGTCCGAAACCATATTCGCAGTTGCTCAGGTGAACTACATAGCCTCGTGGAATGTTCTTGAAATTACATCATTCTGCTGTTCTTTTGTCAACTTGATGAAGTTAACAGCGTAGCCTGATACACGAATTGTTAACTGTGGATAGTTCTCCGGATGAGCCTGTGCATCTAATAATGTATCTCTGTTCAATACATTAACATTAAGTTGATATCCACCCTTAGATACATATCCATCTAACATATTCACTAAGTTATCAACCTGCTGTGTTGCTGCCATTTCTATCTACCTCCTAATATCA
>JAFUAW010000153.1 GCA_017460485.1 Lachnospiraceae bacterium
GGAAGGTTGATCTGCTGGACTTTCTGATCCGTAACACGGAAAAGGAAATGAAGCAGGCAAATCAATAAAGGAATGGAGGAATTCGAGTATGATGAAGACGGAAGAACTGACATTAACACAGGAATGGGATAAGACATTTTCAAAGAGTGAGAAAGTGGATCACAGTAAGGTGACCTTTGTGAATCACTTTGGAATTACGCTTGCGGCAGATATGTATGTGCCGAAAAATACTAATGGAAAGCTCTCGGCAATTGCCGTATCCGGGCCTTTTGGCGCATGTAAGGAGCAGGCATCCGGGCTTTATGCACAGACGATGGCTGAGCGGGGGTTCTTAACGATTGCGTTTGATCCGTCATTTACAGGAGAATCCGGTGGATTTCCTCGTGCAATGCATTCTCCGGATATTGATGTGGAGGATTTTCAAGCGGCGGTTGATTACCTGTCTGTACAGGAAAATGTTGATCCTGAGCGAATTGGAATCATAGGAATATGCGGCTGGGGCGGCATGGCATTGCAGACTGCATGTATTGATACAAGGATTAAGGCGACAGTTACATCTACCATGTACGATATGTCCCGCGTGGCAGGTAACGGATACTTTGATTCTTCTGACAGCAAAGAGTCCAGAAAGACTGCCAGAGAGGCTATCAATAAGCAGCGTACAGAGGACTATAGAAATGGCGGTTATGCACTGGCGGGAGGTGTGGTTGATCCACTTCCGGAGGATGCGCCATTCTTTGTGAAAGATTATTATGATTACTATAAGACTGACAGAGGCTACCATGTCCGTTCTCTCAATTCAAATGACGGATGGGCAATGCAGGCAGGAACCTCTCTTGCAAACACAAGGCTGTTTACCTATGCGGGTGAGATTGACAGTGCGGTACTTATGATTCACGGCGAAAAGGCGCATTCCTGCTATATGAGTCAGGATGCTTTTAAGCTTCTGAAGGGGGATAACAAGGAACTCCTCATTATTCCTGATGCTGTGCATACAGATCTTTATGACGGCGGAGACAATGACTATATTCCATTTGACAAGCTGGAGAGCTTTTTTAATGAGTATCTGAATTAAGGAGAGTGTATGGTGCGATTATGGCGGTGTGTTCCGTGGTTTCATAGGATGCTCCGGAGAATATGTATGTTGACGATTGTACCGGTTCTTGCACTGATTCTTGCAGGGTGCGGAAGTAATACCGGAGAAGCTGTACAGGAGTCAGATCCAAACAGCGAATCTGTTACCTGGTCGGAGCTTGATTCTGAGATGGATTCCGAACAGACAGACGATCAATCCACGTCGACAGACGTTGTAACTAATAGTGATTCCGATGAAACAGGGAATCAGGTGCAGGAGGAAGCCAAGGATAATATGGAAATGATAATGATGATTGATGGAACTGAGATACATGTCGTATGGGAGGATAATGAATCTGTAGACGCACTCAGAGAACTGGCTGCTTCCGAAGGTCTTAAGATTGATATGTCCATGTATGGGGGCTTCGAGCAGGTTGGTTCAATTGGCCAGAGTATTCCGAGAAAGGATGAACAGACCACGACAAAAGCCGGAGATATTGTTTTGTATTCCGGAAATCAGGTTGTCGTATTTTACGGCTCCAATTCCTGGGCATATACCAGACTTGGCAGGATTACAGGCAGAACAGACGAAGAACTGGCGGAAATGCTGGGGAACGGAGATGTTGAACTGAGCTTAGAGATAAAGTAAAGGATCATACCGTAGATGTACGGTCGAGGAAGGCGTGTTCGAGATGACATGCCTTCTTTTATTCTTGAAACAAACCTGATTTTGTTTTACTATTATTAATATGTAAACGATAGCCGGATAGCAAGGCAGGGAA
>JAFUAW010000154.1 GCA_017460485.1 Lachnospiraceae bacterium
GGAAGGTTGATCTGCTGGACTTTCTGATCCGTAACACGGAAAAGGAAATGAAGCAGGCAAATCAATAAAGGAATGGAGGAATTCGAGTATGATGAAGACGGAAGAACTGACATTAACACAGGAATGGGATAAGACATTTTCTAAGAGTGAGAAAGTGGATCACAGTAAGGTGACCTTTGTGAATCGGTACGGGATTACACTTGCGGCAGATATGTATGTCCCTAAGGGAGCGGAGGGGAAGCTTCCCGCAATCGCTGTTTCCGGTCCATTCGGGGCGGTAAAAGAGCAGTGCTCTGGGCTGTATGCACAGACGATGGCAGAGAGAGGATTTCTGACTATTGCGTTTGATCCATCATTTACAGGGGAGAGTGGTGGAGTTGTTCGCTATATGGCGTCTCCGGATATCAATACGGAGGATTTCATGGCAGCAGTCGATTTCCTTTCTTTGAATAACAAAGTGGATTCGGATCGAATCGGTATCATCGGTATCTGCGGATGGGGTGGTATGGCGATCAATACAGCAGCTCTTGATACCAGAGTGAAAGCAACTGTAGCGTCTACTATGTATGATATGACCAGAGTAAATGCCAATGGATATTTTGATTCCGAGGATAGCGAAGAAGCTCGCTATGAGAAAAAGAAAGCTATGTGTGCTCAGAGATTAGAAGATCTGAGGAATGGGGAATATAAGCTAGGTGGCGGCGTTGTAGAGACTGTAACAGAAGATATGCCATTTTTCGTGAAGGATTATCATGATTATTATAAAACAGACCGTGGCTATCATGCACGTTCACTTAATTCTAACGGCGGATGGAATGTAATTGGCTGTGAGTCTTTTATCAATCAGCCAATCTTAAAGTACAGCAATGAAATTCGCAGTGCGGTTCTGCTTATCCATGGCGAGAAGGCACATTCCTGCTATTTCAGCAAGGATGCTTATGCGGAAATGACCAAAGATAGCAGGTATACAGATAACAAGGAACTCCTCATTATTCCTGATGCTGTTCATACAGATCTTTATGACGGCGGAGACAATGACTATATCCCATTTGACAAGCTGGAGAGCTTTTTTAACGAGTATCTGAAATAAGGAGAGCGTATGATGCGATTATGGCGGTGTGTTCCTTGGTTTCATAGGTTGCTCCGGAGAATATGTATGTTGACGATTGTACCGGCTCTTGCACTGATTCTTACAGGGTGCGGAAGTAAAACCGGAGAAGCTGCACAGGAGTCAGATCCAAACAGCGAATCTGTTACCTGGTCGGAGCTTGATTCCAAGATGGATTCCGAACAGACAGACGATCAGTCTACGTCGATAGACATTGTAACTAACAGTGATTCCTATGAAACCGGGAATCAGGTGCAGGAGGAAGCCAAGGATAATATGGAAATGATAATGATGATTGATGGAACTGAGGTCCGTGTCGTATGGGAGAATAATGAATCCGTAGACGCACTCAGAGAACTGGCTGCTTCCGGAGGCCTTAAGATCGATATGTCCATGTATGGCGGCTTCGAGCAGGTTGGTTCGATTGGGCAGAGTATTCCGAGAAAGGATGAACAGACCACAACAAAAGCCGGAGATATTGTTTTGTATTCCGGAAATCAGGTTGTCGTATTTTACGGCTCCAATTCCTGGGCATATACCAGACTTGGCCGGATTACAGGCAGAACAGACGAAGAACTGGCGGAAATGCTGGGGAACGGAGATGTTGAACTGAGCTTAGAGGTAAAGTAAAGGATCATACCGTAGATGTACGGTCGAGGAAGGCGTGTTCGAGATGACATGCCTTCTTTTATTCTTGAAACAAACCTGATTTTGTTTTACTATTATTAATATGTAAACGATAGCCGGATAGCAAGGCAGGGAA
>JAFUAW010000155.1 GCA_017460485.1 Lachnospiraceae bacterium
ACGGCATCCCGGTCAGCCCCAAAGCCGAAGCCCAGATACTCCGTTCCGTCCTCCAGTATGATTTTCTTATTATAATTGCTCATTTGTTCTCACTCCAAAATGATTATTTCTGATTCTCTTCCTATCACAGCCTTACAGATCCTATGATGGAATCGCGCTTATTGAACCATCAAACCTGAACCTGCAGTGCCGCCTCTGTAAACTTACGGAAGATCGGGTGCGGACGATTTGGTCTGGATTTGAATTCCGGATGGAACTGTACACCCAGATAAAATGGATGATCCGGAATCTCGACAGTCTCGACCAGTTCTCCGTCCGGCGACTCTCCGGATATCACAAGACCATGCTCCGTAAGGACCTGTCGGTATTCATTATTGAATTCATATCTATGTCTGTGACGCTCGGATATGATAGAGGAAGTCTGTGATTCTTGAATCTGATAGCATTCTGCCATCAGGGTGCCCGGCACGACCCTGCATGGATAACTGCCAAGCCGCAGCGTTCCACCCTTCGCAACCTCATCTGACTGTCCCGGCATGAAATCGATCACCTTATGCTCGGAAGGTTCATGAAATTCTCCGGAGCAGGCATCCGCGATACCTGCCACATTTCTGGCATATTCGATCACGGCGATCTGCATTCCCAGACAGATTCCAAAATACGGGATTCCATGTGTCCGTGCATATTCTGCCGCCAGGATCATTCCCTCGATTCCCCGGTCGCCAAAGCCGCCCGGTACTATGATTCCCTGTAAATGTTTTAGCCGCTCCTCGACATTACCGGCATTCAAATCCTCGGAATCGATCCAATCAATATTCACATGCGCATTCAAGGCAAATCCGGAATGATTTAAGGCCTCTGCAATGGACAGATAAGCATCGTGAAGCTGGACATATTTACCGACCAGACCGATCGTTACCTCCTGATTCCTGCTTGCAATATTACAGACCAGATTCTTCCACTCGTCAAGCTCCGGCTCCGGTGCGGACAGTTCAAGCTCCCGGCATACAACCTTTGAAAGTCCCGCCTCTTCTAACATCAGCGGTGCCTCATACAGATTCGGAAGCGTCCGGTTCTCAATGACACAATCCTCCTTCACATTACAGAACATGGATATCTTCTTAAAAATGGACTCCTCTAACGGTTCATCGCATCGAAGCACAATGATATCCGGACTGACGCCCATTCCCTGTAATTCCTTCACGGAGTGCTGGGTCGGTTTGGACTTGTGTTCCTCGGACCCATGCAGATACGGCACCAGAGTCACATGTATAAATAAGCTGTTGGTCTTACCAACCTCTAACGAGATCTGCCGAACCGCCTCAATAAACGGCTGGGATTCAATATCACCAATCGTTCCTCCGATTTCCGTGATCACGACATCTGCGTCGGTCTCATTGCCTACCCGGTAGACAAAGTCTTTGATTTCATTCGTAATATGAGGAATTACCTGGACCGTAGAGCCCAGGTATTCTCCCCGTCGTTCTTTATTCAGCACATTCCAATAGACCTTACCGGAGGTCAGGTTCGAATACTGATTCAGATTCTCATCAATGAATCGTTCATAATGCCCCAGATCCAGGTCAGTCTCTGCGCCATCCTCCGTTACATAGACCTCTCCATGTTGATAAGGACTCATCGTTCCCGGATCGACATTAATATAAGGATCCAGCTTCTGTGCAGCCACTTTAAGTCCCCTTGACTTTAGAAGTCTTCCTAAGGAAGCTGCCGTTATTCCTTTACCTA
>JAFUAW010000156.1 GCA_017460485.1 Lachnospiraceae bacterium
GTTGCGACACCCATCGGACAGGTATCCTGCTGGCATACACGCATCATCACGCAGCCCATGGTAACGAGCGGTGCCGTTGCAAATCCGAATTCTTCTGCCCCAAGGATTGCTGCAATCGCAACATCCCGTCCACTCATCAGCTTACCGTCCGTCTCAATGACCACCTGATCTCTCAGTCCATTTGCCACCAAGGTCTGATGCGTCTCTGCCAGACCCATTTCCCAAGGCAGACCGGCATTATGAATGGAGCTCAACGGTGCAGCTCCCGTTCCCCCATCGTATCCGGAAACCAGAATGACCTCTGCTCCCGCCTTGGCAACACCGGCAGCTACCGTACCAACTCCTGCCTCTGATACCAGCTTAACGGAGATACGGGCATATTTATTCGAATTCTTCAGATCGTAGATCAGCTGTGCCAGATCCTCGATCGAATAGATATCATGATGCGGCGGCGGTGAAATCAGACTGACACCCGGTGTAGAATGTCTGGTCTTGGCAACCCAAGGATATACCTTCTTCCCCGGAAGATGTCCGCCTTCACCCGGCTTCGCGCCCTGTGCCATCTTGATCTGAATCTCCTTGGCACTGACCAGATACTTACTTGTCACGCCGAATCTACCGCTCGCTACCTGCTTGATCGCTGAGCTTCTGTCATGCTCGGTACCAGCCGAAGCGATCCTCTCATCACTCTCGCCGCCCTCACCGCTGTTGGACTTACCGTGCAGGTGATTCATGGCGATAGCAAGTGTCTGGTGCGCTTCTTCGGAAATGGAACCATAGGACATGGCACCGGTCTTAAAATGCTGTACGATCGACATCTCATCCTCTACTTCATCGATCGGAACACCTTCCTCCGGATACTTAAAATCCATCAGGCTTCTCAAGTATCCTGTCTTCTCATCATCTACCATGCGGGTGTATTCCTTGAACTTCTCATAATCTCCCTCTCTGGTTGACTGCTGGAGCATATGGATCGTCTGAGGATTGTATCTGTGATTCTCGCCCTGACTGCGAAGCTTATGCCGTCCAACGGCCGTCAGCTCCAGATCAGCCGGAAGTCCTAACGGATCAAAGGCACGACTGTGCTGTTCATCTACCTGCCGACCGATATCCTCCAGGGTAATGCCGCCTACACGGCTTAAGGTTCCCGGAAAATATTCATGAATAACTTCTTCGGACACACCGATTGCCTCGAAAATCTTACTGCCCTGATAAGACTGGATTGTAGATATACCCATCTTAGAGGCAATCTTCACAATTCCCGAAAGCACAGCGCTGTCATAATCTTCGACAGCTGCATAATAATCCTTATCTAAGAGACCGTCATCAATCAATTCCTGAATCGTTGAATGGGCCAGATATGGGTTCACAGCCGATGCACCATATCCGAGCAGTGTTGCAAAATGATGAACCTCCCGCGGTTCTCCGGATTCAAGGATCAGCGACATTGCGGTACATTTCTTCGTCTCAACCAGATGCTTATGCACAGCAGATACCGCAAGTAAAGATGGGATCGCCACATGATTCTCGTCCACACCGCGGTCGGACAGGATCAGAATGCTTGCGCCCTCCCGATATGCCTTATCCACTTCAACAAATAAATGATCGATCACCCGCTTCATCGGGGTGCTCTTATAATACAGGAGGGATACCTTCTGCGCCTTGATTCCCTCTTTATTCAAATGCTGAATCTTTAAGAGATCGAGATCCGTCAAGATCGGATTGTGGATCTTTAAGACATGGCAGTTCTCCGGCTTTTCCTCCAAGAGATTACCATTTTTACCGACATATACCGTTCTGGAGGTCACGATCTTCTCCCGCTCGGCGTCGATCGGCGGATTCGTTACCTGTGCGAACAGCTGCTTAAAATAATAGAATAGCGGCTGGTAATTCTTCGACAAGGCAGCGATCGGCGTATCCACACCCATCGAGCCGATCTGCTCGGTTCCATTTAATGCCATATTTCGGATTCCCTCATGATAATTCTCATAGGTATAACCAAATGCCTTCTGAAGACGCTTCCGCTCCTCCGCCGAATACGAAGGCACCTTCTCATTCGGAATCTTGATACTTTTAAGCTCCATCAGGCTCATATCCAGCCATTCTCCATACGGAGCCCGCTTCGCATATTTTTCCTTGATCTCCTCATCAGAATAGATCTTGCCGGCAAGGGTGTCCACTAAGAGCATCTTGCCCGGATGCAGCCGTTCCTTCTTCACAATATGCTTCTCATCTAACGGAAGCACTCCGACCTCGGAGGACAGGATCAGTCTCCGGTCATCCATAACATAATACCGGGACGGACGCAGACCATTCCGGTCTAAGATTGCTCCCATCACATCACCGTCTGAGAACAGGATTGACGCCGGACCATCCCATGGCTCCATCATCGTTGCATAATATTGATAAAAGTCCCGTTCCTCCTGGGACAGCGTTTCATTGTGCGCCCACGGCTCCGGAATGGCGATCATGGCAGCAAGCGGAAGATCCATGCCGCTCATTACAAGGAACTCCAAGGTATTATCAAGCATCGCAGAATCCGATCCGCTCGAAGATATGACCGGAAGCACCTTCGTCATATCCTCTGCACTAAAGCATTCGGAATGCATGGTCTCCTCACGGGCCAGCATCTTATCGGCATTTCCCTTAATCGTATTGATCTCTCCGTTATGTACCATGAACCGGTTAGGATGTGCCCGATTCCAACTTGGATTCGTATTGGTCGAAAATCTGGAATGTACCATGGCGATTGCAGACTCATAATCCCGATCCGTAAGATCCTGAAAAAATGTACGAAGCTGCCCGACTAAGAACATTCCCTTATATACAATCGTTCTGCACGACAAGGACGGAACATATGTATTCACATTACTTTGCTCAAATTCCCTGCGGATCACATACAGCTTGCGATCAAAGTCCAGATCCTTA
>JAFUAW010000157.1 GCA_017460485.1 Lachnospiraceae bacterium
ATTCAACAGTGTAAATATGATTACCGGAAAGAAGTACCAACATAAAAATGGAGATTGGAAGTATAAGATACAACCGATCACGAATCGATTATGTGAGAAATACGGATTTGAGATCATGCCTGCTGAATATAGCCAAGATCCGAAGAACATGAGCAGAACGGATTGGGAGAAGGAACAGAGCTTTTCTGAAAGGATTAAGGACGATGTCCGGCTCTGTTCCAATGGTGCTGAGAGCAGGGAGCATTTTATATATCTGTTGAAAGAGCTGGGATATGAAGTCAAAGAGGGAAAACATCTGGCAGTAAAGGCTCCGGGCATGAAACGATTTAAGAGATTAGATACTTTGGAAAAGAATATAGACATGGGTAATGATGAAAAATTTAATGGAGTTAAAGTACATGATTCAAAGGCTGATAATTCTCAATCATATGATCTGAAACAGTACGATGCAGAATCATATACACCTAAATTATATATTCTGAATCCGGCAACATATAATAGACCGAATCTGTCCCCCTTGCAGAAAAAGTATTATGCAAGAATGTATCGGTTAGGATTGCTAGAAAGACGGAAGTTCTACTATCGGTCAGCAACCTACTATCAAGATCTGCGAAAGTTTCACAGATTGCAGGCAGAGTATCTTTTTCTGGAAGAATATAATATCAAGTCGTCAGAGGAACTGCTGGTTATGAGGGATAGGCTGGTTCAACGTAAAGAGGAGGTTACGAAGGAACAACAGAAGCTATATCGTGAGAATAAGAAGTATCAACTTAACCCGCAAAAAGAATTACCGGAGACAGAACGGATAACTGTATCAAATAATCTGATCTTCATAGAGAAAGAGAGAAAAACTGTTGATTGGGAGACTGAATATCGGCAGAAATTAGAAAGACTTAAGGCGGAAAAGAAAGAAATAGCAAAGACAATCAAGATCATAGATGGAATCTTTGTCACTATCCATTCCCTTTATTCGTCTAATGATATAGATAAAATATCAGTCAAGGAGGATGCGGAAGAACAATCATATTTAGATAATGTAAAGCAAGAAGAAATTCCAGATAATCCGTACAGGACGAAAGAAGATGAGGTGGATTCTGTAATAGCCATGGAGCAGATATCAACTAAAATCAATACACAAGGAACATCTGAAATAGATAGAAAGCATGAATCACACACGAAATCAGAAAAAAAAGTGAATGAAATTCCACAAATTGACAATACCGTAGGTTATAATGAGGATAAATCTGAACAGAAACAAGACATTGATTATGATGTGTTGCTTATTGGAATCTCTGCAGTTGAGGAAATCGTAGGACTTGGATTAAAGGTAGAGGAATATCTGGCATTACCAATCAAACTGAAAAGTAGCGTGTTTGATTTCTCGGAATATGACTTCAATCAGGGAATGGAGGCATATAAGGAAATCATTAAAACCGCTGGGCGTAAGATTGGAGATGTAGATCTATACGAGGAATATTATAAACTTTATGAGAAATGTAGAGAGTTAAGAGAAGACACATACAAAAGAGATTTGGGGAGGTATACGATAAAATACCAATTGGAGCATAGGGGTGATGTCAAAGAGCAGGAATTGGAATATGAGGAACAACAAGGAGAGCACAGGCTATGAAATACTGATACTTATGGAAATGTTTATGCAATATCTAAGATGATGATTTGGTTAAAAATAGAAAACGAAGATCTTTTTCTTTTCCAATGATGGATTATATGATATGATTATCAGTAATATGTAAGAAAAACAAAGCAGATGAAAAGGAAAGCGAATAAAAAGAATAATCGAAAAGATGGAGGCAACCCATTGTAAGTAAGGCAACATACAATTGAAATTTTAATCAGGGAGTTATTAAAAGACCATCACAGTTGGCAATAGTGTTGGTTGTAAGAAAAAATATTTAATATCGGCGGCATTATTCGCTTTGAACGTTGGGATCACGTATAAGCCAAGGAGGATAAGTAAATGTCAAAAGAAGTATTTAGACTTGGAGAACTTTTCTGCGGACCGGGTGGTATCGCCTGTGGTGCCCGGAACGCTGTGAGTGATGATGGCGAAAAGACCATTGTCCATGCATGGGCTAATGACTTTGATCCAGATACTTGTGAAACATATATAAAGAATATTTGCCATGGTGACGGATCTTCCGTATACTGTAGTGATGTTCGTGAGTTGGATATTTCATCCCTTGGGCAGATAGATGCTTTTGCATATGGTTTTCCCTGCAACAGCTTTTCCAATGTAGGAGAGCATCAGGGGCTGGCCAATGCAAAGTTCGGACAACTTTATACATATGGCGTTGAAGTACTGAAGCAGTACCAACCGAAGTGGTTTCTCGCAGAAAACGTGAGCGGCATCAGTTCTGCCGGTAACGGTAATCACTTCAAAATTATTCTTGAAGACCTTACCGCCACCGGTTATACATTGGTAACTAATCTTTATAAATTTGAGCAGTACGGTGTGCCACAGACTCGTCATAGGATTATTATTGTTGGTATCCGAAACGATTTTGATGCACGGGGTATTAAGTTCCGGGTTCCTTCTCCGGAACCGTACAAGAACTGTGACGTCAATGCCGGGACGGCTCTTGCAGACATTCCTGCTGATGCTCCGAACAACGAAGTGCGCAAACTTCAGGAGAAGGTGAAACGGCGTCTATCTTATATCAAGCCTGGTCAGAATATCTGGCAGGCAGAAAACCTTCCGCCGGAACTAGAGATTAAGACACGGACAAAAATCAGTCAAATATACAGAAAGTTGGATCCTGACAGACCGTCATACACGGTGACAGCAGCTGGAGGAGGTGGTACATTTATGTATCACTGGTCGGATGAACAGCGTGAACTGACAAATAGAGAACGCGCAAGAATTCAGACTTTTCCTGATGATTTTGAGTTCGTTGGAAGGTATTCTTCCGTCCGGAAGCAGATAGGAATGGCGGTGCCGCCAAGAGGTGCTGAAATAATCTTCCGAGCAATTCTGAATACATTTGCCAGAATTGATTATCCGTGGGTAGAGCCAAGTATGTCATGAAGGATTGGAGGAATATACTATGCTGAACTATTGGTGGGTGACACGCCCAAAAAGAAAGCTAGACAGCGTTCCGGAAGTCCTTGCTACTTTTGCGGATATTTCACTCAATCAAGAGTGGTCAGGGCAACGCGGAACGCAGATGGCATATGAGGATGCACTTGAAAAGGCAGGCTTGAAGCGAGTTGGTGCTAGACGGGATCAGTCTGGATCTGGTGGTCGGACATATGGAGCTTGGCTAGTATCGCTTGGGTTGATTTTTAATCAGGCTGAGACAGGCAATATTAAACTGACACTTGCGGGAGAGGCCATTATGAATGGGGAATCCCCTGTTGATGTATTGAAAAACCAAGTGCTGAAGTATCAGTTTCCGTCTGCTTTCTCATTGGGACGAGGTGTTCAGGTGAACGGCCGCTTTAAAATCCGTCCCTTCCGTTTTCTGCTGAAATTGCTGACTGATGATAGACTGCAACGATATCTTAGGCAAGATGAGATTGCTAAGATTGTTGCTGTGGATGCTGAGAATGAAACAATAGCCGTTTATGAGAAGGTTGTCCAAAAGGTTCTCTATTTCCGTGAGGTAGGGGACGCATGTCTCGATCCTAATTTCTTTGAACTCTATAAACCGGGTCGCGGGGATGTCAATCCGGAGCACCCATACAGCCATCTGCAGGATATGGCAAATACCATGATCAACTGGCTGGAATATACGCAGTTATGCAAGCGTAACGATAATCGGCAGTTGGTCATACTCGATGAAAAGCTGGCTGAAGTAGATGAAATCCTCTCCTCTGTTCCGCCGTTTATTGACCGGCCGGCAGATCATGAGTTCTTTCAGAGAAAATATGGGCTAGATCCAAAACACCGCAAGGATACACGGAATTTGGAGAAGACAAAGACTGTTACCGCAAGAATCATAGCAGAGCAAAAAATACGGTCTGCATACATCAAAGCATCTATTTCAAAGCCAATCACCGGCATTACTCCGTCTATTATTGCTGATATCACAGAAGAGACCGGCATTACAGCTGATCTTGTGGAAGAAATCCTGTGGAAAGCATATCCGCACGGTTCTGTCGGTGCTTTTATGGCTTCGTATTTCGAAATGGCTTTCAAAGGTCGAGAAGAATGCGTGGAATTCGAAGTGGCAACTACAGAACTGTTTCGGGATGTGTTTGGATACAATGCGAAGCACCTTGGACAGACAGGAAACAAGTCTGCACCGGATATCCTTCTTTTGTCTGATTCTGACGGGTATCAGGCTGTCATCGATAACAAAGCTTACAGTAAGTATAGTATCAGCGGAGACCATCATAACCGCATGGTACATAATTATCTAGAGAGAATTAATACATACAGCTCAAGTATGTACCCAATCGGATTTTTTGCATATATTGCAGGCGGCTTTGGAAAGACCATTGATAAGCAGATACAGGATGAAGTGAGTGAGAGCGGAGTGCATGGTTCTGGAATAACAGTATCTAATTTTATTAAGATGATTGAGAACCAGCATAATGGTGTGCGGATGTATAGCCATAAGGATTTGCAAAGTATCTTTGGTCTTGACCGCCAAGTCATGTTGAAAGATGTTTATGATAGCGGTCATAGTGTTATCCAGTACGATTTCCAACCTCAGACGTTTGACATGGTAGCTGAAACACCGGCACAATATGGAAAGCGAGACTGAGATGGATGATTTAACACCGGCTCAACGCCGGAAGAACATGCAACATATCAGGTCGAAAGACACATCCATAGAGATGAAACTGCGGACTGCTCTTTGGCATTCTGGAATTCGATATCGGAAGAACTATACAGCACTTCCTGGAAAACCGGACATTGCCATTACAAAGTATAAAATCGCAGTTTTCTGCGACAGTACTTTTTGGCATGGACGCGATTTTGATAACAAGAAGAAACCTGCGACAAACTCAGAGTACTGGGAAAAGAAAATTTGCCGAAACATGAAACGTGATGAAGAAGTAAATAAGATTTTGCGTTCAATGGGGTGGACGGTGCTTCGTTTTTGGGATAAGGAAATTGAAAAGTCTATAGATGTTTGTGTACGTTCTATACAGGAAGTAATATTTGATGTGAAATTAACTGGGAAGGAGATTGATTATGGGGAGACGGAGAAAGGTTGATAAGCGTGTTCCGTTAAGAGCAGAGCTGTTTCAGCCGGTATTTGATGTAATAAAAGAACTTGGCGGTTCAGGAAGTAATACAGAGATACTTGATGGAGTAATCCGTAAACTCCAAATTCCGGACGAAGTTGCGGATATTCTACATGGTGACGGATCAGGAAGAACGGAACTTGAGTATGAAATTGCTTGGACAAAGACATATTTGAGTAAATACGGTGTGCTTACAAATAGTTCGCGTGGCGTTTGGTCGGTCAATCCAGGTTTTTCGAATACAGAAATAATTAATGCAGATGCTGTTATTGCTGTTGTAAGGGGAAAGGGCATACCGAATGGCGAAAATATAACTGATGATAGATTGGATGATGGAGATCCAACGAATGATTATGCTGAGTTCCCAGAAGAACTGAAACCATGGCGCGACAGGCTTTCTGAGGTTATAAAAGCAATGGATCCATTTGGGTTTGAGAGGCTGTCGAAAAGACTTTTGAGAGAATGCGGTTTTACAAATGTGGAAGTAACAAGTAAAACCCGTGATGGAGGCATTGATGGAACAGGAAAACTGAGAATAAATGGAATTTTCAGTTTTACAGTAGCATTTCAGTGTAAACGATATTCAGGTGTTGTCGGGGCTGGTGACGTAAGGGATTTTCGGGGATCATTGTCAACGGATATTGAAAAAGGTGTCATGATAACGACCGGGATTTTTTCAAAAGCGGCTAGAGATGAGGCATGCAGTGCTGGGAAGAAACAGATAGATTTGATAGATGGTGAAGAATTCATTAGTAAGTTGGCAGAATATGAAATCGGTGTAAAACCTGTGGTGACATATGAGATTGACGAGGAGTTCTTTTGTAAAATATAGGAAAAGTACTGCACAAAAATCTAAAGAAATGAGAGCATTATTGCAGTGGATTTATAGTAGAAGTTATGCAGAATTGTAGGACTGATTGTACCAGAAACTAGGACTGGTTGTCCGTTCCAAATTATTTAGACCTATTATACAATTGTGTTGGAAAGAAGAAGTACGGATTATACCAGATGCATACGGTATTAAGTTGACATTTTTAGAGCCTGAACAACCTGAGTACATAGAAAGTTTAGACAGCATTGTCAGAGCGGATCATTGGAGTGAAGAGTAGAATGAGCAGGAAATCGAGGAAGATATTTCATACTTTACGAATCATGGAATGAGTAGGAAAGAGGCAGAGGATTATTGCAAAAAACAGAATGGTATCGTTGGATATTTAAAACAGAATGCAGGAAAATCATTGCTGACAAAAACATACGGCTATATGATTTCATATGGTTGAAAATAATGGATTGTGTATATAAAAAGAGCCGAATGGCTTTTTTTATATTGAAAATACAATAAAATGAGAAAAAATCACATTTAAATGTTGATTTTTTAAAAAAAATGGATATAATTAAATTAGGAAAGAAGAATGCGAGGACAGGAATATGCTAATACAGTTTAATTTTAATAATTATAAATCATTTAAGGACGAAGCAACTTTGGATCTTTCAGCGACAAAAATGACAGAGTTCTCGGAGAGAGTTGTAACAGTAGGAAGTGAAAAGATCCTTCCGGTTGCAGCCATTTACGGTGCGAATGCCAGCGGTAAATCCAATATTTACAACGCATTTGAATATATGTCTGACTATGTTGCAGAATCTTTTAAGTATGGAGATGAAGAAGAAAAGTTTGAGGAATACAAACCGACTCCATTTTTATTTGATTCCACATCTGCTGCTGCGGAATCCAGTTTTGAGGTGTATTTTACGTTGCCGGGAGATAAGGCAGAGAAAACATACAATTATGGTTTTTGTATCAACAAAGAAGGCGTGACAGAAGAGTGGCTGAATTCCAAAGCTAAAACTGCAAGAAAATATAGTACGGTATTTTATCGTAGCACATCGGATGAAGAGTTAGACTTGTCAGGATTTCCTAAGAGTAGCAGAGATAATATTCAGGTAGCATTGGAAAAGCAGGTTCTGATTATTTCATTGGGAGCCAAGTTGAAGATTGGCAAGTGTAAAGCAATCAGAGACTGGTTCCTTGCAAATGAGTTTGCAGATTTCGGAGATCCATTCACCAACTTCTTTATGTCACGAAGGCTTCCAAAGGAATTTGTGGAAAACAAGGAAATACAGCAAAAGGTTGTGGAATATTTTGCATCCTTTGATGAGCACATTAAGGACTTCAGAATTGAGAAGGTTCCTCATGATGGTGAGGTCAAAGAGGACACTTACAAGATCAATGCACTTCACAAAATGATTGACTCGGATGAAATGGCAGAAATTCCTTTGGGTATGGAATCGGCCGGAACTTTGAAAATGTTTGCATTATATCCGGAATTACAGGAGGTTCTGGAAAAAGGAAGTGTGTTCTTTATTGACGAACTGAATGCGCGCCTGCATCCATTACTTGTAAGGAATTTTCTCCTCACATTTTTAAATCCGGAAATCAATAAAAACCATGCCCAACTTGTATTTACAACCCATGACACATGGCAGTTGTCTAACCAATTACTACGCCGTGACGAAATTTGGTTTGTTGAGAAGGATGAAAACGGCGTATCCACTTTGTATTCATTGGCTGATTTTGTGGATGAGGATGGCACCCATATTCGTAAGGATGAAAGTTATGAAAAGAATTATCTGATTGGAAAGTATGGTGCAATTCCTACCTTAAAGAGTATTGATATATTTAAGGAGGATTGAGTATGGCAAAAAAGGATAGAGCTGGCAACGGAAAAATACGAGATCAGAGGAAACAATACAAGGTGCCGGAATTAGGATACTACTTGATTGTTACGGATACAGAAGCTACAGAGCGCTGTTTCTTTACAGGTCTGCATCAGGCTTTGCCGGAGAATGTGAGAAATAAGTTAGTCATAAAGGTGGTAGAAACTAAGACTCGTACTATGATTGATAAATGCTTGGAACTCACCGCTTATGATGCGCAGTATCGTATTCCTTGTATTGTATTTGATAGAGATCAGGTACAGGGATTTGATGACATTATTGCAGAGGCAACAGGTAAAGGAATTCAAGTGGGTTGGTCTAATCCATGCTTTGAAATATGGATGTACGCATACTTTGGTTCTATGCCTGCGATACAGGATTCGTGGACATGCTGTTCCGAATTTGGGAGAGTGTATGAAACGAAAACTGGGCAAAAGTATTCCAAGGCTGACGAGCAAATGTATAGCAAAATCTGCAAAGCTGGTGATGAAGAAAAGGCGATTCAGATAGCACAGCAGAAGATGGAGCAGTGTAGAAGAGAAGGAAAAACAAAACCATCAGAGATGTGCCCGTGTACAACGGTGCATGAATTGGTGGGAGAGATAAAAGGAAAGGTTAAATAAGGTGAATTAATATGGAAAATTATGTGACATTTTTTCCAGTTGGAAACGGTGATATGACACTTATTAGTACGGAAGACAAAGTTAATTTTTTAATAGACTGCAATATTAGAAAAGAATCTGAAGATGATGAAAGTGATATGTATGATTGTAATAAGTACCTTCATGATACTTTAGAAGCTGATGGGAAACAGGTATATTTGGATGCTTTTTTCTTGACACATTCAGATCATGATCATTGTCGTGGCATTGAAGAACATTTCAATTTATGTGCTCCGAGTGAATGTGAGATAGATAAAATTAGGATAAATGAGCTATGTGTTCCAGCGAGGCTTTTGGTAGATGATAATTTGACAAATGATGATGCAAAAGCTTTAAAAGACGAAGCTGAAAGAAGATTGAACTTATATGGGAAAAGTGATTTTAATGTCAATGGCAACAGACTTAAAATTATTGGATATAGTGAGGATTTAGCTGATTATACAGATATTATGACCGTTGCAGGCATGAAGAAAAATATCCGAGTATGATTGGTGTACCTAAGGCATTAATCGCTCAAGGAACCATAAAAGCGTTATTTAGAAATGAAGCACAATGTACTATGAGCAAGGTTGATATTTTAGCAAATGATATAGAAATAAATGATGAAATAATTGTTGATGCTACAGCATCAGAACGTTGCCTGAATTTTTTATGTAGTAAAGAAAAGGTCATGGGCTGTGTGGTTAGAACGGAGATTTTTGCTGATGGAATTGTAGGAGCAACATTTGTTGAAGGAAGTAAAAGAAATCCAGATATTTATGATCTTAGGGTGACTCTGTGGCATAAAGCTATAGAATCGCAAGATGTTCGTAATTTGTTGTTTGTGGGTAATCAAGAGAAAAATAGAGAACTTTATATTGGAATAGGATGCAGTTCGGATACGTTTGTTTTAGATGATGCTAAAACTCCAAACCGACAGGACGTCGGAAAGGATGTCGGTTTAGAAGTCGGTTTGGCGGTAAAGATCATAGAGCTGATTTTAGATGATTCGGGAATTAAAATGTCTGAGATGGCAGAAAAACTGGAGGTTACGACCAGGACTATAGAACGGGAAATGAAAAAACTGCGCGAGTCCGGGCGCATTATACGTGTCGGTGGAAAGAGATATGGGCATTGGGAAGTAAAGTGAGGAATCATGACAGAGGCGGCTGCGACGTGACTGTGATTGTGATACCTCTGAAATGTATTGGATATTGTGAAAGGATGATAGTGAAATTTACCAATGCAAATTGAAAAGAAATGTGGATGAAAAACAGCATCATATTATCATACTCCATTATCAAATCGGCAAAAATATATATTTATTGCCGATTTGATATATGACAGAAATAATATAATAATGCATATTTTTGACAGATAAAATGAGGGATTAGAATACCTTTCAATCTAAAGTGGTCGATTTCGATCACTTTTTTCATTTTAAATAGTCGTTTTCCGTTCACGACAACAATCTCTACCACGAGTACAATATTCCTAAATAATAGAACTAGGACGGATTGTACCAGCAACTAGGACTGGTTG
>JAFUAW010000158.1 GCA_017460485.1 Lachnospiraceae bacterium
AGATCACAGCTTAAGACTAGAGGTTCCATATATGATCGAGGTAACAATATATAAGGATTCCGATTCGGATCATATTATAGGGTTCCACACATATGGACATGCGGAATATGCAGATGCAGGATATGATATCATATGCAGCGCAGTTTCGATCATTATTACGAATACTATGAATTCTATCGATGAATTAACAGATGACCTCTCCGAGTTCCACGAGAAACAAGAGGACGGAGAGATGGAGTTTCGGATTCAGGGAAGACCATGTGACGATACCGAGCTTTTGTTTCGTTCTATGATGTTGGGACTTGATAGTATTCAAAAAAATTACGGAAAACGATATATAAGAGTTAACACTAAGGAGGTGTGACTATGGTTAAGCAATTAGACCTTCAATTTTTTGCTCATAAAAAGGGTGTAGGTTCTACCAAGAACGGTCGTGATTCCGAGTCCAAGAGACTTGGTGCTAAGCGTGCGGACGGCCAATTCGTTAAGGCCGGCAATATTCTTTATAGACAGCGTGGAACTAAGATTCATCCGGGTGTTAATGTGGGTAAAGGCGGTGACGATACTCTGTTTGCTTTAGTAGACGGTGTTGTACGCTATGAGAGAAAAGGCAGAGACAAGAAGCAGGTTTCTATTTACCCGGTTGTTAACGAATAAGAGATTTATTTAGGGACACTATATATAGTGTCCCTTTTTTCTTGTTGTATAGAATAGTTATCTGCTGTATGTTAGAATTATACTATATTATTTTTATATAAGTGTATTGATGGTGATAAGAGAAGAATTAAGGTGAGAATATGTTTGCAGATCGAGCAAGGATCTATGTCCGGTCCGGAAAAGGCGGCGACGGACATGTGAGCTTTCGAAGAGAATTATATGTGCCTGACGGAGGACCGGATGGCGGTGACGGAGGAAGAGGCGGAGATGTGATCTTCGTTGTTGATGAGGGTCTGAATACATTGGTGGATTATCGGAATGCCGGCAAGTTCAAGGCAGGGGATGGCGAAGAAGGCGGAAAACGACGCTGTCACGGTGCTGACGGTAAGGATATTGTCTTAAAAGTACCACCCGGGACCGTAATCAAAGAGGCAGAATCCGGTAAAGTAATCCTGGATATGTCCAATAAGAAAGAGCCTGTTGTTCTCTTAAAAGGCGGACGCGGCGGCAAGGGAAATATGCACTATGTAACAGCTACCATGCAGGCACCGAAATATGCCCAGCCGGGACAGGAAGCCAAGGAATTGTGGATCATTCTTGAGCTTAAAGTGATTGCGGATGTTGGACTGGTCGGGTTCCCGAATGTCGGAAAATCCACATTTTTATCACGGGTAACGAATGCGAGACCGAAGATCGCTAATTATCATTTCACTACATTACAGCCGAATCTCGGAGTCGTGGATTTGGGAGACAGTCAGGGTTTTGTCATTGCCGATATTCCCGGAATAATTGAGGGTGCTTCGGAAGGAACCGGTCTGGGGCTAGAATTCCTGCGGCATATTGAGCGGACAAAGGTATTGATCCATCTGATCGATGCTGCATCGACAGAAGGCAGAGATCCGTTAAATGATATAAAAGCAATTCATTCGGAACTTGAGAAATATGGGATTAATATTCATTCTAAACCACAGGTTATTGCCGCGAATAAGATTGACGTTATGACAGAGACCGAACAGGAGACGGTACTGGAATTGATCCGGGATGAGATGGAACCTTTAGGGATTCCCATCTATCCGATCTCAGCGGTTACCGGTGCCGGTGTTAGTGAACTGCTTTGGAAGGTCAATGCCCTCTTAAAAGAGCTTCCGCAGGAAATAACGGAATTTGAACCGGAGTTTGATCCGTATGAATTCAATGATGATGTAACCCTTCCTTTTGAGGTGTCTTATGACGAGGAAGCAAATGAGTATGTGGTGGAAGGTCCAAGGATCGAACGAATGCTTGGCTATACGAATCTGGAATCAGAAAAAGGATTCCGTTTTTTCCAGGAATTCTTAAAGAAAAACGGTATACTGGATGAATTAGAACAAATGGGGATTCAGGACGGAGATACCGTACGTCTATATGGATTATCATTTGAGTATTACAAATAATAGAATTGAAGGAGTACAGAATGACAAGCAAACAAAGAGCTTATTTGAGAAGTCTTGCAACGAATATTGATTCGATCTATCAAATCGGGAAGTCTTCATTAACGCCGGAATTCGTGGAAGGGATTGACGAAGCACTCGAAAAAAGAGAAATTATTAAGATCAGTGTGTTGAAAAACTGTCTGGATGATCCTAAGGAATTGGCAAATACACTTGCAGAGCGTACACATTCTCAGGTTGTTCAGATCATTGGTAAGAAGATAGTTTTATACCGGGAGTCGAAAGAACACAAGAAAATCATACTTCCAAGATAAATTGGTTTACATAATTATTTTATGTTTTGATGAAAGGATGAACGCATGAAACGAGTCGGAATCATGGGGGGAACTTTTAATCCTATTCATAATGGACATCTGATATTAGCCAAAGAAGCGTATTATCAATATGACCTGGATTATGTATATGTTATGCCAAATAAGCTTCCTGCATATAAGAATCCGTCCGATATTGTTGATGTGATCCACAGGGAAACTATGGTACGTCTGGCGATCCGAGAGTATCCATATATGATCTATTCAGAGCTTGAGTTAAATCGCGGTGGTAAGACCTACACTATCGATACCTTACGTGAATTACACTTAAGCTATCCGGATGAAACATATTATTTTATTATGGGCGGGGATTCTCTCGCAACTCTGCATCTATGGTATCAATATGAAGAGATTCTTCAGGAAACCGCAATATTATGTGCAAGGAGAGATGAGCAGGATACAGATGCCCTTTATGAGGTACGGAAGGAATTATTAAAGGTATATCCAAACGCCGTAATTGATTTTCTGGATACCCCTGATATTCCCATTTCATCAAGTCTTCTTCGAAAACGGATTGCTTCCGGACTGGATGTATCATCGTGGATTCCGGAGTCGGTTTACCACTATATACATGAACATCATTTATACGAACATGTATAGCATTTATACCGAAATAATGCTATCATAAGATTGTTATATACTTATATTATATAGGAGCAGCATATGAAAATGACAAGAATCGAAATGCGTGAAAAACTGAGAGAACGTTTGACAGATAAACGTTATGAACATAGTCTCGGGGTAGAATATACCGCAGCTGCATTGGCGATGGCGCATGGAATGGATATTGAACAGGCGGCGGTAGCGGGATTATTACATGACTGCGCAAAGTGTTATTCCACAGAAGAAAAGATTGAAAAATGCAATAAATACGGGCTTCCGATCTCTGATTTTGAAAGGCAGAATCCCGAACTTCTTCATGCGAAGCTGGGAGCGGCGATTGCAAAGGATAAGTTTAAGATTCGGGATCATGAGATCTTATCTGCCATAACATGGCATACAACCGGCTGCCCCAATATGTCCGATCTGGACAAGATCATCTATATTGCTGATTTTATTGAACCTAACAGAAAAGAGCTTCCGGAAATGGACGAGATCAGAAGGGAAGCATTTATGGATCTGGATCAATGCCTGATACACATTTTATCCAATATTCTGGACTATTTGAAACGAAAGGGACGTAAGATCGATCCGATTACGGAAGAAACTTACGAATTCTATGTAGGTAATTATCATTCATAACACATATTTTATCACAAGGGAGAATGCAAATGGAATCAAGAGAAATGGCATTATTGGCGATTCAGGCTTTAGAAGATAAAAAAGGAGAAGACATTAAGATCATAGATATTTCCAAGGTATCTGTGATTGCTGATTATTTCATAATTGCCGGAGGTAACAACCGGAATCAGGTGCAGGCACTTGCCGACAATGTGGATGAGACATGCGGACGCGCGGGAGCGAAGCTGCGTCAGATGGAGGGATATGAATCCGCAAAATGGATCCTAATGGATTATAATGATATCATTGTACACATTTTTTCTAAGGAAGACCGGCTATTCTATGATCTGGAGAGGATCTGGAGTGACGGTACCTTTATTCAAAAAGAGGATTTATAACGATTGACTTATGGATTTGACTGAATTATTATTGTCTATAAGGGGATGTGATTATGGACTTAAATCGTTTTTTGAACATCAATAATATTAAGATCAATAATATTGTGTCCCGTTCACTTCGGTACATATTATATTTGCTTTTAATCATATTTGCATTGGCGTTCAGTAATCTGATCAATTTTGACAAGGCAGGGATTTCCCTTTGCCTGTCTTTTTGCGGTATTCTTCTTTTAATACCGACATTATTCATTAACTGCTTTGGAATAGAAAAGGATTACATCCGATATCTTGTGGTTGTATGTACAACATTGGTAAGCGGGATTCTTTGTTCTTTTTTATCCTACTATGCATCTGCCATTGTATTATTTCCATTATTGATTGCGTCCTTATACTATGACCGGATTTTGGTCCTGTTTACGACTTTGATCAACACAGCGGTGCTGATCGGAGCTTCATTTTTAAGTATTTATATTGGATTGATCCAGAATGATCCACTGGCCATGGATATTGAATCCTCCATTTTATATGGGTTTATACCGAGAGAATTGGTATTGATCTTTATGTCGTTTATTGCTTATTTCATTGTGGACCGTAACAATGAAATGATGGCGGATATATTCATCTATTCTCAGAAATTAAAGAACAGCCAGGAAGAGATCATTGCATCCTTTGCCAATATTTGTGAATCCAAATCCAAAACTACCGGCGAACATGTACGACGGGTATCCAAGTATATGCGTATCTTGTGTGAAGCTTCGGGATTCGATCCGGTCTATACGGATATGGTATGCAACGCTTCCATGATGCACGATATCGGTAAATTGATGATTCCGGAAGAGATCATCAATAAACCTGGAAAATTAACCGATGAAGAATACGCAATCATGAAAAATCATGTGCTATACGGAGAAGCTTTACTGCACAGTGCAGTCGGAGAAGTTATGGAACTGGCACGTACTATGGCTTTACAGCATCATGAGCGCTGGGACGGCAAAGGATATCTGGGTATGAAAGGAGAGGAGATTGCCTATATCAGCCGTTTAATGGCACTTTGTGATGTATTTGATGCCTTATCCGCAACCCGCTGCTACAAAGAAGGATGGTCTATGGCACAGACTTACAATGAGATTGCGCTTGGAAGCGGAACCCAGTTTGATCCGGATGTGGTTGAATTATTCAAGAATAATTTTGATAAGTTTATTGATGTATTTAATCAGAATCTCGGTAATCAGGATATGGACGGAGATAAATGGGTAATTCAGGATTCCGTCAAGATTCATGATTAACAGGTAGATAAGAATATATTAGTATAACAATCGATTATCGTAACAACTAATCAGTATAACAAAGGAAAGGAGAGCAGGAAATGTTTCGGGTATTTAACGAATATATCAAATATATTGAACTATCAACCGCTCCTGATGTGGAATGTGCATTCAACCAATATCTGGCAACCTGCAAGGGTCTGAAAAGTTATTGTGTAACTATTCATTATAATCGTCTGGTTGTAGATATCAAGCTGAATAAATTCGGGGTTGAACAGGCAGAAAAACAATTCACAAAGCTCTCCAATGCAGTAGGATATGCATATTCCCAGATGTATGTCCGCTATAATGAAGGAACTGTTATTCGCTACCGGTATGCAAGCTGTCAGGAAGATAAGACCGGTTTTTGCTGCGATGTTGTATTTTCATGATCCGGAATTACATTCTTCGGTATAGACCGATCACATGTCCCATGATCATACAATCCTTTACCAGAATCGGATCCATGGAATCATTTTCCGGCTGAAGGCGTATATGATCCTTTTCTTTATAAAATGTCTTTACAGTAGCAGAATCTTCGATTAAAGCAACAACGATATCTCCGTTATGAGCAACCGATGTCTGCTCGACAAGGATCAGATCGCCGTCAAATATTCCGGCATTGATCATACTTTCTCCATGAACCGTCAGCATAAATGTCTGTGAATTATTCACATATTCCGGTGGAAGAGGGAAAT
Source organism: Lachnospiraceae bacterium (assembly GCA_017460485.1). GTDB lineage: Bacteria > Bacillota > Clostridia > Lachnospirales > Lachnospiraceae > CAG-632. The sequence continues at coordinate 6,080 of JAFUAW010000158.1, forward strand.
ATCCATTGATATTATCGTCGGCAAGCAGCGGTTCGCCGGCAGCAACCCGTCCAAGCATCGGAACATTTACAAGTTCACGTCTGGTCAGATTAAATGTGTCATCCACAATCTCAATTGCGCGCGGTTTGGTTGGATCCCTGCGGATATAACCGTTCTTTTCCAAAGTCTCAAGATGCGAATGAACGGATGAAGTGGACTTCAGATGTACGGCAGAACAAATCTCACGTACAGAAGGCGGATATCCTTTGGATAATATCTGCTCTTTCATAAATTCAAGGATCTCTCTTTGTTTATCAGTAATCTTTCCGTTCCCCATAAGAACCTCCTATCACATTATTATGATATCAATTAGAATATAGTGTGAACTCCCTGTGAGTGTATCAAGTAAAAGTATTCAGTAGGTAAATCAACACTTTACAGAAACATATTATCATAGTTTTATTGAAAATGCAAACAAATGTTTTCGAACATATTTTCCGAACATATTTTCGAAAAAAGCTTGACAACGAACATCCGTTCTTATATAATACAAACATAAACAAATGTTCGAAAGGAGCTGTTCGTTATGACAACATATAATAATACTAAGAATTTAACAGATCATTTGATCCATACATATTATGATCAGAAGGAGAATCTCAGACAAAGGCTTCATTTATTCAGATATCGTTTTGCATCTTTCTTATCCCGTAAGCCTAAGACTGTATTATACAGCGGTCTTGCCCTTGCAGTTATTGCCGCATGTATTCTTATTTTATGGATCCCGGGAGCAGCAGTCAGTGCTTCGCCGGACCATACGAATAATAAGTACTTCACAACGATTCAGATTGGAACCGGCGATACATTATGGGATATTTCAAAGGAATATATCAGTCCGGAATACGCAAGTATGGATGATTATATTAAGGAAGTAGAGAAGATCAATCATATCAGCAGGGATGATATTACTTCAGGTTGTTACTTGGTAATCCCATATTACGCAGAATCTCCGATTATAGACTGAGTAACAACTGTTTTTGAATCGAACATAGATGAGATTAACAGTTACCATCCGTCAATTCCGGAATTTACGATAGAAGAGAAGATGCGTTCTTTTGTTTCCGGTACTGTTGCTTGCAGCTGCCGAATAATTTCACGGGCTTCCTGTCGTTTTGTTACCCCGTCTGCCGGACATGGATTCTTACTGACCGGAAGTTGATGATCGACAGCAAAGGATCGAATCTCGCCTTCATAAGCATAGATTAATGGCCGGATCAATGTTAAACCAGATCGTTCCAGCTCCGTGACGGGAGAGAAGGTATGAATCCTTCCTTCATATAGCATTGACATTAGAAAGCTGTGCAGAACATCATCCTTATGATGCGCATATGCGATCTTATTACATCCCAATCGGATCGCAGCTTCATTAAATGCTCCTTTTCGCATTCGGCTGCATAGTGAACAGGGATGGCTTTCCTGTCTTGCATCAAATACGATCTTAGCAATTTCTGTCTTTTCTACATAATATGGAACACCTAATTCTTCAGAATATACAGCAAGCGATTCTGTCTGAAATCCTTCAAACCCAAGATCTACTGTAATGGCGGCCAGATCATAAGGAACCGGATAAAAAGAACGAAGCTTTGCCATTGCATACAGCAATGTCAAACTGTCTTTTCCGCCGGATATTCCGACAGCTATTTTATCTCCGGGATGTATCATCTGATAATCATCCAAAGCCTTTCGGGTATATGTGAATAGTTTCTGGGCTTTCATATGGATTATAACCTTTCTGTTCAGTCTTCATCAGAATCGTCCGTATCTTTACGTAAGGATACGGCATTCGCTGCTTTCCGTTTATGTTCATCCTCGATCGCAGCATAAAAATCAATTGTTGTATTGATGTTTTCATGTCCTAATACATCCGCCACCAAACGTATATCGCCTGTTTCACGATAGAGGGCAGTACCATATGTACTTCGAAGCTTGTGTGGAGTGATCTTTTTATTTGGAACAGCGATATGACCGTATTTCTTGACCAATCGTTCTATGGCATCCACGCTCATCCGATTACCCTTGGAGGATATGAAGAGTGCTTTTTCATGACCTTCATTGATATTGATTACCTTGCGTTCTCCTTGAATATATTGCTTGAGAACATCATGGACTTCCTCTCCAAAATAGATAATATCCTGACCGCCTCCTTTTCGGACGATCGTTAGAGAATTTACCTTAAAATCGATATCTGTCAGATCCAATCCAACACATTCGGATACACGAATTCCGGTACCTAACATCAAGGTCAGAATAGCCAGATCCCGTTCTTTTGTTTTCTCCAGTGCCTTTCGCTGCCGTTCCGACATTTTACCGTTGCAGGTCTCAACAGTCTGCAGAATATTTCTCACTTCGTAGTTATTCATTCGTATGATATTCTTATCTTTTTTGATCTTCGGCATCTGTACCAGAAGCATAGGATTTTTAGTCACATTCTCATGCTTCATATGATATTCATATAAACCGCGAAGACTTGCCATTTTTCTGGCGATAGCACGTTTTCCGTTCTCATGAGCTTCTCCATCGGCTGATTCAGTACTGAATTCCAGATAATGCTGATATTCCGTAAAATCTTCCGAAGAGAAAAGTTCGAGATCTTCATAAGATATATTTTTTATCTCCCGATTCTTATATAATGGGTTATTATTCTGAATGAAACGGAAGAAAGTTAAAAGATCATAGGCATAAGAGATTCTTGTGCTGATTTGGGTGGTCAGGTCTTTGTCGCGCAGGTAATCCCTCGCACAAGGCGGAAGCTGTGCAAGTAGATCATGATAGATTTCTTTCTGATGTCGTTCTTTTTGTTTATAATGTTCGGAGCCTCTGGCCATAATATATCATACTCCTTATCTTATTCTGTACTTACAGATCCGTATAACGAATCTGATAGCCTGCCAAAATTAATTATATCATATTCGTTATCAATTAATAATAAGACAGATAGATCCGAATCGCATGGATCATTTTTTCATTATAAATGACAAAATGCATTTTCGGTTCCTGGATGCGGCTGATCATAACCCAATCGTTGTCTTTAATACGGAATTCAATATTTTTAAATTCCGGTTTTTCAATCCACGGAAGAGTATTTGCATGTTCGTGTTCCAGAAAAATTGTATATTGCTTATAATCCCGTTCTTCAAAATAAAAATCCATTAACGGTCTTGCATGCTTAATTAAAAACTCTGATTTACATTGAAAATAAGATAATTCCGGCGTCTTACAGGTATAGTAATATAACATATCAGAGGTTCCATCCATAGCTTCTCCAACTAATGCCCGGTCTCCAGAAGTACAGTGCATGTATTTAATATTACCATGTAATTTGGAATCAAAATAATAAGAATGAACCGCTCCTGACATATAAAGTGGAAGCCATGTTCGGATCCCCAATAGCATTTCCTTCGTTGGACGGTATATATTATGAATAATATTGATCTCAATTCCTTTTTTTAATAATAAGGCCAGACCGAAAAGCCATTTTGTATAGAACTCTTTGTCTGTAAATTCCGATTCCATCGATACTTCATTAAACAAGAAGACGGGAGCTCTAGAATCTGAAGCAAGAACCGCTTTTAGGAAATCCAATTCTGCCTGTTTACATCCCTCAATCCCGGTATAGTGTTTTTTCTGATACTTTGGGAGTCCATGAGCATAATAATCAGTTAATGTCTGCTCCTGGGCAGAATCAAAAAGCATCGAATATTGACTGATATCAAAGGAATCTAGTTTCTCAAAAAAATCATCCATAAAAGAAGATGAGTGATCATGATTCTGATTTAGATATTGAATGATCCGATCATGATAGCCATCCGCCGAAAGTGCCACATCGGAAGAGATTTCAAAAAGGTCATGAAATACATTTCCTTTATCTTGTTCATAGTTATAAATCAAATAATTGGCAAACAGATCAAAAAATTGTGTAATATCAAATGGTTTACGATTACCAGACCGGACTCTGTACAGAAATGACACGTCAATCTGCATATATTTTGCAAGCTGTGAACAGTTGATTCCGAGAATATCAATTACTCTGTTAAAATTATGCAGGCATACTTCATAATTCAGTTGATACGGGTTCAGTTCTCCCGCAAGTTCCCGATATATAATATCGGAATCCAAAGATATAGACTTTGAAGAAGCTATCGTCTTAAGTCCTGTAATTACTTTCATAAAGCTGTCAGAGTCTAATTTGGGAGTTCTGGAACCGTTTCTGTATTTACTGATCAACGAGGTGGAAAGCCCTGTACATTCCGCAAGTTCCTTGGATGTACAAGAAAGCCGTATAAGATATTCATTTAAGCATTCATAATAACTCATAATAAACAAAATTCCTTTTATATAAAAATTATTATTTAGTATAACACGAAATAACAAATTGCACAATATGGCATTTGACAATGTGTCAATTCCATTGCAATGTACATCCTATAATGATATACTTCATAATAATTATTGTTATAAATCAATACATAATAGAACGGAGGAAGGATATATGTCAAAGAATAAGAATATTCCTCGCTGGCGCAAATTCCTTGCACCATTTTTAATTATCTTATCAAGTATTCTTTTGGTTGTTTTAGTTGGTCAATTTGCGGTAAACGGTATAAGGAAAGCTATATATAAGGCTGAATACGGTGAAGAAGTGCAGTTGAAAGACCTTGAGAAAAAGGATACAGAGCAAAAGGAATCAGCGAAGGATGAATTTGCAGATGAATCTTCAAAAAAAGACGAGGATGCAATAACCGAAAAAAAGAATTCTGAAGATATTAAATCTGAAGACAAAACCACATCCGAATTAACTGAAGAATCTACAGATTCCGAACAAAAAGAAGACAATACCGAAGCAGCAACCGAAGATGCTTCTCCCGGAGCAGAATTCTCCGAAAATGATGTAGTGAAAATGTGTATGATGATCAGTGGTGCGCCACAGGGTGAGATTGAAGAATCCAATAACGGAACCTTAACCATTCATGTATACGAGACTGTTGATGATGGAGATGGCAATTCTCATATTGCTACATGGAACCGGTATACTATTGATCATAACAGTCTTACCGGAGTGGATATGCTTGATAACCCGGTCGATCTGACAAAGAGAGTATCTGAATACAATCAAAGAAAGCAGGCTGCTCAGTTCTCTACAAAGGAACTACCAAAAGTGGAAGACTTCTTATGGTATCGGGATGATGTTGCAATCAACGGAATACCGACAGATGTCCCTCAGATTATAGGTCGATTCCGTACTGTAGGATCTTGGAAAATGCTTTTAATTACTGATCCTGAGTTCAAGTTCGATTCCAACTCATGGAGACTAATGAATGCAGATATACAAATTACCGGGAAAAATGTAACAATGACTCTAGACTGGGATACAGTTCTGATCTCAGATACAGATGAAGTAATTGATGAAAGTTCACAGCCAAACAGTGTATTTGAAGGAACATGGAACGACGACAGCACAGTCAGCCTGACTGGATCTGGAAGTATTGAAATGACTATGTTTTATAAGATAGATAATACAGAATACGCAGTTGGAACTATGATCTGGCCGGATGGAGTACCAGCGACCGTTGTATTGGTTCGTACATATGAGAAGTAAGAGGGGAGGAAAAATCAATGAATATAATATGTCCAAAATGTGGTGCATCTAATAAGGAAGGGTCCAGATTCTGCCAATCATGCGGAGAAGCCATTGTAAGTGCCGAGCAATATAAGTATTGTAGTAAATGTGGAAACAAATTGGAGATTCATGCATTATTCTGTACCAAATGCGGTCAGAAATGCGAAGATTCATCAAATGACATACAACAATCCGTACATAATAATGTACAGACTTCACCAATTACTCCGCAGTATTCGCAGCCACAGATACAGCAGCAGGTAAATCCATATCAACATCCACAGATGCAGCAACAGGTAAACCCATATCAACAGCCGCAGATGCAGCAACTGGTAAATCCATATCAACAGCCACAGATGCAACAACCGATTAATCCGAGTCCGCAGTCTTCGCGGTCTGCGAATACAGCACAGGCACAAGGACCGATCAAAGGTATCTATAGTAACGTTTCTCTTATAATACTTGGCTCAATTACTGCGGTATTATTGATCACAGTCATTATTCATGGCATGTACAGTGTACGGCTTAAGAATGCAGTTCGAGGCGAGAAAGGAGACACCGGATTCTTTGAAGGTCTGCTTCAGGAAGAAGAAGTTCCAAAGACGCCGAAAGAAAAATTCGTATATCAATTGTCCAATATTGCTCCTCAGTTCTCCGGTATGATGGATGATCTCGGCAATAATTTCTTTGATATGTTTGTAACAGTCAATGAAATCGATACTTCAAAATCGAATGTCAATGATACCAATATTACGATTTCATTAGTCATGGATGAGGATACAATGACATTTACATCCAATCAGAATATGATATACAATGCGGATACCCATGATACCTCACTTGTTATGTCCGGTGGTCTGGAAGGCGGAGATCCGACAAGCTGCGGATATTATTATACTGATGACAGCTTCCTGTTTGTTCCGACTTCCGCATCATCTCCTATGATCCGTTATACTTTGGGAGAAGAAGCGGATGATCTTAAGAAATATGCCGCTGTTGATCGTTTTGCCAATATGGTCACAAAAAAGTATACAGAAAAAGAAGTGGATTGGGATGCTAAAACAAAAGAATTAGAAGAGGGTGTACTCGCAGACCTGACGGATGAGGATTTCGAAGAAGGAACCGCTTATCTTCAGATTCTAAACGAAAACAAAGAATGTGACACCCTTACCATCAGGAAGACCGGACATGAAGGGATCGAATTAGCATCTGCCATTTCCGATTATCTGCTTCAGGGACAGGATAATGAACAATTATCTTCATCCATGGATTCTATAACAGATGAAGATTCCATGTCTGAGGAAGCAGTTGATGATTATAATATGACACTGATCATGTATTCGATTGATGATAAGGCGGTCGGAATGAGACTCTCTACCATGAAGGATGATCAGGAAATCTATGCTTTGGTTGTGAATTATGAAGATGGAAAGGAATATGATAACCAGTTTGAATTAAATGATCCGGGCAGCAAGACTGAATTCAGGGGTTGGGACAGTGCTGTATCTTCCGGCGGTAATAATTATAACTATTATGCCGGCTTTACCTCTTATACCGTAGAAGACGAGAAAGAAAGCTCCAATACTGTTATCATGGAGACCAGCGGAACCGATACGGATTCACATAAGACGCAGTCCGGTACCTTTACCATCGATACATCAGGAACAACACAGACGATGTCTATTAACGGAACCGTCGATTATTCTGCGGATTATTCATCCGGAGGTTATACATCAACCAATAATTGTACGTATACGGTTGTATCATCGGAAGGCGAAGAGATGTTTCATGGAACGATCGTGTCTGATTCGACAGGAAAAAATGAAGCTGCCTCTATCGATCCGCCTGAATTCATTGAAGGCTCCGGTATTGATGTCGGTTCGGACCATCAGGAATTACTGAATGCATTCGGCGAAGACTTTGATGATAGCTTATTCTCATTTAATAACCGTACCATCCGAACATTCGCAGTCTATCTTCAGTCTATGAATGTTGATACATCCTCCTATATTCCTGGAGGGGAATGATTATGCTTACTTGTGATCATATTACCAAACAATATGGCAAATTCCGGGCACTTAACGATATCAGTCTGTCGGTATCGTCCGGAGAATGTCTGGCATTATTCGGTTCGAACGGCAGCGGCAAAAGTACATTATTGTCCATACTTGCCGGTTCTATTCCGCCCGATTCCGGAGATGTGCGCCTGAATGATGCCCCTGTCAGCAAGAGCAAACGATCAATCGCTTATATCCCCCAGAATATTGTTCTTTTTGAAGAATTAAGTGTCTGGGAGAATCTTCTTTCTTGGTCGGATGCACCCGGCTCTCAGGCAAAAAAACAGGCTGAATGGTTATGTGACCGTTTTGACATGCATGAATTCAAAAGGAAACGCGTTGATCGTCTGTCCGGCGGTCAACGCCGTCGTGTCAATATTGCTGTATCTTTTATGAATGATTTTGATTATCTGCTATTGGATGAACCTTTAAGCGGAGTGGATCTGGTGGGAGAGAAGAGTCTGTCTGAATTACTTGCCCACTATAAACAAGAAGGAAAAGGAATAATTATTGCCGAACATCATATCCAATTTGTTCTTCCTTTTGCTGATCATATTCTGGAATTAAAGGAAGGTTCCGTCCATTTTGAGGGGACTCCGGAGGCGTATTATGAAATGGTTCAATCAATTATGGTATGACATCAAGCGCCTGGCCGGACACGGCAGTCTTCCGGTTCTTGTGTTGCTTGCTCCATTCATCATTACAGGAATCTTTTCCACGATCTTCTTTCCGTTGTTATCGGAAGCGCATGGGGCTAATATTCCGTTCGCTGTCTGCAATGATGATCACAGTGAAATGATCGATGTCTTTTTTCAATATAATATGGGAAAAAAGAATGACATTGCCACCTATTATCCGGTTCAGGATATGGAAACGGGAATGAAACTTTTAAAAGAAGAAAGGATCAGTGTACTTCTGCATATCCCTTCTGATTTCTATCAATTAGTGGATGCAGGAGAAGATTCACCGATCTATCTGTATTATTTGCCAAGTCATGAATTCGAAGCTACCATGATCCAGATCAATCTGAATAATAATCTGGCCTATGTAGGACAAAGCCAGAATATACTGTCTTTAGCTGCCGATGTAGCAGACGAACACGGATTTACACCGGATGTCACTTATGATTTCTTAAATTTCTGTATTGATGAATCGATCCGCAGTTATTCCAGACGAAGCGCCATATTTGAGAAAAATGGTGCCATGTCCGCGATCGGAGACTATATGCCGGCTGAATATTATGCTGCGGCATTATTCTCATTATGCTTATTATTTGCTATGTTTCCGACAATCCATCTGACGGCTGACGATCTTGAGACATATTATAAGATCCGGAAGATCAGCGGGAATAAATGGATGATCGATTATTCTGTACGTCTGGTATCTGGAGCATTATTAAATGCCCTGACACTATTCATGTTCATTCCGGTTACTTATCTGTTCAAAAAATTAAACGGATCATCTATCAGCATTATGAGGGAATCTCTGTCTCATCTGATTCTTTGCATTCCGGTTCTTGCCGTCACATTTTCCGCGCTTGCTATAATGATCGCTGTCATTTCCAAAAATACGAATACAGCATTATGGACCGGTTTGTATCTTAGTTTTTTTATGATCGCCTGTTCCGGCCTGTTTACCGGCATCCGGATGTTATCCAGCAAGCTTCAGATGTTACTTCAGATTCTGCCTTTTCATGCGTCCATGAGCCTGATCTCCAATGCGTTATATAAGCTTAATAAGAGTATTTATTATCAGAATATTGGTTATCTGACCATAACCTGTATCGTCTGTATTACACTTGGTATGCTCTTATATAGAAGAAAAACGAAAGTAGTATTTGGAGGCTGAATTTGAAAGTCTTATTGTATTCGGAAGGTTTACGAATCATCGGCAAGAGCGGGATCGGAAAGGCCATTGAACACCAGAAGACAGCTCTTACATACGAGGGAATTGCATATACGACAGACCGTCGGGATGATTATGATATCCTCCATATCAACACCTGGTACCCGGGCTCTTATCTGCTTGCAAGACATGCGAAAAGACAAGGCAAAAAGATAGTATATCATGCGCATTCAACGGAAGAGGATTACCGTAACGGATTTATATTTGCCAATCAGACCTCCAAACTGATCAAATGGTGGCTGATCCGTTGTTACAGGCTGGGAGATGTGATCATTACGCCTACCGTCTATTCCAAGCATCTGCTTGAAAGCTATCGGGGTCTTAAGCAAAAAAAGATCTATGCGGTATCGAATGGTGTGGATCCGGAACAATTCAGACCCATACCGGAAGAACGGTCAAAGTTCCGTAATATGCACGGCTTTTCGGATAAGGATAAAGTAATCATTGGAATCGGACTATATATCAAAAGAAAAGGAATTCTGGACTTTGTAGAATTGGCAAGAAGACTGCCGGAATATCATTTTATTTGGTTTGGATACAGTCCTCTGATCACTGCAACAGCACCTGTTCGCAAAGCAGTCAGAACCAAGCCTGATAATCTGACCTTTGCCGGATATGTGGAACCGGAGCAGATCCGCGCAGCGATGAATGGCTGTGATCTGTTTCTATTCCCAACACTGGAAGAGACCGAGGGAATTCCGGTAATGGAAGCCATGGCATGTCATACACCAACTCTAATTAGAGATATTCCGGTATTTGCCGATTATCTGTGGGACGGAGTGAATATCTATAAGGCAAGTTCGATTGATGAATTTGAAGATAAGATTACTAAGATCTTAAGCGGAAGATTACCTGACATTACCGGTCAGTATGATCCCGTAACAGCCAAGCGGGATATACATAATATCGGTAAGCAGCTGCATGAGATCTACCAAAATGTATTATAAACGAGGAAAACAATGAATAAAGCAGCATTATTTAAGGGACGTCTGTCTGCATCCTTGCGGGACATCTGGACAATTATCATATTATTTATATCGATCCTTTTGTCTGTATGGATGGCATGGCAGATGGCGGATGAAAATGCCGGGCATTTTCGGGTTGGTATTGTTGACCATGATCACGGAGAATTCGTGGATTCCATCTTGGATGCCCTTGATCAGGAATATAATATTGAACCTGTTCTAATGTCTGAAGAAGATGCTGAGAAGCAGCTGACCTTAAATCAGATTGAATGCTATGTTGTGATCGCGGAAGGATTCACGGATGAGCTAAGACATCTCAACTTTGACCGACTGCTCGCGCTGCATATCCGGTCCGACTCGAATTATTCCTCTGCCGTTACTGCGCCAATCACAGCAGAAGTCCTGAAAACATGGGTTGAAGAAAAGGTTATTACTGAATTAAACAACTTAACGGATCTAACATCCGAAGAAGAAGAAGATATCCGAAGCAGATATGAGACCATCTGGAAAGAAGGTTCCCAGATTGAGATTGTAATGAGCCCGCAGACCGATCTGTCGGAAGAGCTTAATTCCCGTCAGGCAAAGCCGGCTTATACCTGGCAGGCCAGCGCATGGTATTCCATGCTTGCATGTTTTTATATAATCTTAAGCGGAAGATGGATGAGTGATTTTCGCAATCACGATTTTCTGCTGCGCACCCGTCAGAGAGGATGCAGTATAGCCGGATTGTTCTTTCCTCAGGCATTGCCGGATATCCTGCTTACCATGATCGGATATCTGCCGGTCTGTATCGCGGAACAGGGGCTTTTGATCCGGGAACATCATGTTATATTCTCGATAGCATCCGTGATCCATAACGGAACCGAAGTACTTACACATTATCTGGCATTTTTCCTCTTTACGATTGGGACTATGGGAATCAGTCTTATCATTTGTGCCACTTGCAAATATCTATCGACATTGTTGTTTATGGCACCGCTTGTCAGTGTCTTTACCTCCATTTTTTCAGGTCTGATTGTAGATCTTCCGAAATGGACCAGCTATTTAAGTACCTTTACAAGGATCCTTCCGGGATATTGGTTCGGACGACTGATCAAATATGAAACGATAAATGGCGGAATGGTTACGGATATTCTGTCAGAATGCGTGGTCTCCGTGATATGGATCCTGATCTCGATCCTGTATATATACATAATGCAGGGAATTACCAAGAAACAAAGGGGACGTTAATCATTGAAGATTCTTATTACTACCGATTGTTATAAACATACGATCAACGGAGTGTCCAATTCCATTCAGGTTCTGGTCAGTGAGATGCGGGAGCGCGGTCATGAGGTTAAAATCCTTGCATTATCGGATTCCGTGCACTCCTATAAAGAAGGAGACGAATATTATATATCCTCTTTTTTTATATTCCTCTATCCGGATGCCCGGTACAGTCTCCGATTTCATGATCCTCTGATCCGGGAACTGATTAAGTGGGAACCGGATCTGGTACATTTACATACTGAATTTGCAAGTAAACACCTTGCCATGCGTATTATCCGCCATGTCCATTGTCCGTATGTATTCAGCTGTCATACCATATTTGAACAATATGTAAGATACGCAACAGCCAACCTGTTCTCCCTTCGCTGGTACATTACCTTAAAAATGGGGATCATATACCGCCATGCCAGTGTGCTGATCGTTCCGTCTAAGAAAATGAAGCGGATTATAAGAGGTTATCATGTACGCCGTCCGATCGCGGTCATTCCAACCGGCATCGATCTGAATCGATACCAGAAAAGAATAGACGCGGATCAAAAAAAGGAGCTTCTGCAATCACTTCACTTAGATGATACCAATAAGATATTAGTCGTATTATCCAGATTAAGCAGGGAGAAAAATATTGAAGAACTGATCCGGTATATGCCATCCTTACTCAAAGAAGATGATGAAATCCGTATGATCATTGTGGGAGAAGGTCCCGACAAGAAGCACTTGGCTCATTTGGCAAAAAAATTGGATCTGACAGACCACATAGTATTCACAGGGGTAATATCTCCGGAACAAGCCTATTGCTATTATCAGCTTGGAAATATCTTTGTATGTGCATCTACCTTTGAATCTCAGGGACTCACATATGCAGAAGCACTTGCCAGCGGCTTGCCACTTGTCTGCCGCAAAGATCTCTGCCTGACACCTGTGCTTACGCATGGAGAAAACGGCTATATCTATGAGACAGAAGAGGAGTATGAGACATATATTCTGGATATTCTCAACGATCCCGGAAAACAGAAACGAATGTCGGAGGAATCCTATCGGAAATCATTTGCCATCAACCGTAAACACTTCGGGTATCGGATGGAACATTTGTATCAAAAAGTATTGGAGCATCCATCATGAAACAGAACAAGACTTCTATAAAAAACATCCTGTCTCTGGTCTTCATTATTGGTGTATTCATTGGTTTGGTCCTGTATATTCTATATACAGATGGAATCGCCAAGACAAGGATGGTGTTGGAATCAGCCGATTATAAATGGATCCTGATCGGTCTTCTCAGTATGACCGGGATCTATCTGTTCGAATCGTTGGTATTATATATTCCTTTGAAGAAGCAATACAAGGGGCTTTCCTTTCCAATTACCGTCCTTTCCATCATCGTATGCCGGTTCTTCAATATCATCACTCCGTTCAGCACCGGCGGACAGCCGTTTCAGGCATACATGCTGAGCCGGTACGGACTCCGGGTAAGTGATACCTTATCCGCCATGACGATCAAATATGTGATCTACCAGATCGGCTTATTTGCTTGGGCACTGGTATTACTGATCGGCAATTATTCATTTTTCATACAGACCTTTCATAATGATCTATGGCTGGTCCTTCTGGGAACCGGTGTGAATCTTATTGTGACTATAGTTGCAATCCTGATCGGTCTTAATGAAACGATCATCATGAAGATTGCCCATGCTATTCTTAAGGCATTGTCACATCTTCATATAGGGTGCCATTATATGATCCGGGATCCGGAAGGACTGCTGCAAAAAACAGATGATACCATTCATCATTATTGTCTGCAGTTTAAGCAGGCAAAGTATAACAAAAGCACCCTGATACAAATGTCTATGGCAACCATGCTGCAGATCATATGTAACATCAGCATTCCGTATGCGGTATATCGGGCATTTGATAATACCGGATTCACATATTTCCAGATCCTGACCACGCAGATCTATCTTCATCTGATGATCGCATATGTCCCGACCCCGGGCTCGAGTCTGGGTGCAGAAGGCGGATTTGCATTATTATATCGGTCCATTTTCAAAAACGGACTGAATCCGGCGATGTTCTTCTGGAGAAGCTGTACCTTTTTCTTTCCGTTTTTTGCCGGATGCATAGCATCGATCATTACCCGTAAAGAACTGATCAATAAGAGAGGTAACTAAATGAAACCATTTGTGGAATTCAAGAATGTCAGCAAGATATATCACAGCGGTGAGGTGGATATTCATGCCCTGCAGGATGTGAATTATACCATTCAGGAAGGCGAGCTGTGTGTCATTGTCGGAGCATCAGGTGCCGGCAAGACAACGATCTTAAATATTCTGGGAGGAATGGATACATTATCCGAGGGGCATGTCTATGTAGCAGGCTCAGACATCTCAGAATATGACCGGAAACAGCTGACACTTTACCGCCGCTATGATGTGGGATTTGTCTTTCAGTTCTATAATCTCGTTCAGAATCTGACCGCTATTGAAAATGTGGAATTGGCTTCTCAGATCTGTAAGCATCCGTTGGATGCCGCAACCGTTCTTACCGAAGTCGGCTTGCAGGACCGGATGGCGAATTTCCCTTCACAATTATCCGGCGGAGAACAACAGAGAGTCGCCATTGCCCGGGCTTTGGCCAAGAATCCGAAGCTTCTGCTCTGTGACGAGCCGACCGGAGCCTTAGATTATGCAACCGGGAAAGCAATACTCAAATTATTGCAGAATACCTGCCGCAGTCAGAATATGACCGTCGTGATAATCACACATAATCAGGCATTGACTGCATTGGCGGATCGTGTGATCGAGATTAAAAACGGTACCGTTATACGAGAAGTCATGAATCCGACCCCGACAGATATCGATCAGATCGAATGGTAAAAAGGAACTAAAGGTAATTATATGAAATCAGCATTTTCCCAGATTACAATACGTGAGATCATTATGAATAAAGGCCGCTATCTATCCATTCTTGCAATCACCGGATTGGGTGTCGGCTTCTTCTGCGGTCTGAAAATTACTCATCAGACCATGTCAGAATCTATTCAGAACTATTATGACAGTCAGGAATTATATGATCTTCATCTGATATCCGCGATCGGAATAACGGATCAAGAAATTGACCGGATCCGGGAATTTGATGATGTGAGGTCCGCAGAGGGAACGATAACCTTTGATGCATTATATGATGGTCTTAACCGTCAGCAAATGGTATTGAAGACGCATTCGCTCCCTGATACGATCAATCAGGTGTATCTTGAGTACGGAAGAATGCCGCTTGCGGAAGATGAATGCGTCCTTGACTCCCTTATGGCAGGAGAGGAGTCTCTCGGAACGATTCTGACTGTTTCCCCAGAAAATGACAAGGAAACGTTGCCAAATTATCGATATACGGAATATACTGTGGTCGGAATCGTAAGTACGCCATACTATCTGTCATCCGACCGGGGGAATTCCGTATTAGGAACCGGTGTCATAGACGGATATGTATATCTGCCGGCACAATCCTTACAAATGGATTATTATACCGATCTGTATGTGTGCTTAGACCGGACATCCATGGAATATTCGGATGATTATTCGAATTATATTGAAAATAAGAAAACACTGATTGAGCCTTATTTTAGCCAATTGTTGACAGAACGCGGTGAACAGCTGATACAACAAGCGGTAGATGAGAATGATTCTGATTTCGGTACATGGATCGCGGAATATCAGGAAATTGACAAAAGCCGTCTTGCTTATGATGCGATATCCGGGATCTATTCGGGATTTGTTGACGGAATCGGTCAGGCTGTATCCAATATCGGTCAAAGAAATGATGATACGGATAATAGCACAAACCATATTACTGAAAATGATCCGGGACAGACAGAAACAGATCCGGACAATAATAATGAAAAGCAAGAAACGTATGATTATCTCGGCTCGGATAACACAAATGAATTCTGGGAAGCATACCGCATCTATCTGCAATTAACGAATCCGGAATACTATATTCTGACAAGATCCGACAATATTGGATGTATGGCATTTGAACGCAATGCCGGTATCATTGACTCTGTAGCAGATGTCTTCCCTGTATTCTTTCTCTTGATCGCAATGCTGGTATGTATGACTACCATGAACCGAATGGTAGAAGAACAAAGAACACAGATTGGAATCCTGAAAGCACTCGGATATGGCAATACAGATATCATGCGCGGATATATATTGTATGCAGCAAGTGCCGCAGGAATTGGGGCGGTACCCGGGTATTTCATCGGAATATATATCATTCCCAAGGTCTTATGGATCGCTTATGGTCTGATGTATCAGCTTCATGGATTCATCTATGTATGGAATCCGATCCTTGCCGGAATCGCAATCGGATGTGCCATCTTAAGCGCAATCCTGATTACATACCTGACCTGTCAATATATTCTGAAGGAACAGGCGTCGGATCTGATGCGTCCAAAAGCACCAAAAGCCGGGGAGCGCATCCTGTTGGAGCGAATTCCGCAAATCTGGAACCGGTTGAAATTCCTGCAAAAAGTGTCCATACGTAATATATTTCGCTATAAAAAACGTTTATTTATGATGCTCATCGGAATCAGCGGATGCACCGCATTGTTGCTCGCGGGATTCGGAATCCATGACTCTGTAGCCGGATTTGCGGCCAAACAATATCAGAACATTGAATTATACGATGCATCCATATTACTGAATACCCAATCAGGCAGTTCGGATCAGCTGTGGGATTCCCTGAATGAGTATACTTCAGAATATCAGGAACTGATGGAAACACCTTGTGATATTATCCGCGTCACAAATGTTGATGCATCGGGAAACTCCAACACTTACGAATCCGATCAGATTCCTTCATCAAATATTACACTGCGCATATTCTCTGATCCGGATACTGCCGGTCACTATATGCAGTTCTCTACCATAAAAGGAGAGGAGCTTACCTATCCGAAACTTCGGCAGGCACTTATCAGTGATCAGACCGCAAAGAAATTCAATATTCAAAAAGGAGATACTATAACACTTCAAGCAAATAATTCTAAAAAAATCACGGTAATCATATCCGGAATCTTTGAAAATCATGTTAATAATTACATCATCCTGTCACCGGATACTTATCGCAATCAGACAGGAACCATGCCAAAATACAATATGATCCTTGCAAATTATAAAAAAAATGACGCCAAGAATGATATACAAATGCATCAGGCATCCTCTAAATTATTAAAAAATGATGAAATACTTAATATCAGTCTGACCATTGATACCATCCGTCAGGTAAACACGATCATGAACAGCTTAAACTACGTGATAATCCTGGTAATTCTGTGTTCCGCTATATTAGCGTTTATTGTCATTTACAATCTGACCAATATCAATATAACCGAGCGTGTAAGAGAAATAGCAACTATTAAAGTACTCGGATTCTTCAAAAACGAAACTGCGGCATACATATTCCGTGAAAATCTGATTATGACCTTAATCGGAAGCCTGATCGGAATAGGACTTGGTGTAATGCTGCATCAATTCATTATGCATCAGATCGATCTGAATTGGATCTCATTTCCAGAACAGATCCATATCCAAAGTTATCTGTACAGCATAGCCTTAACAATCATATTCAATATCATAATCCATATATTCATGGGTGTTAAGCTCGAACAAATCGATATGGTCGAATCTCTGAAATCCGTAGATTAAATGATCGATTCAAACATCCTAACATGTTACAAAACAACCCAAAAATATAACGTCTTAATATCAAAAAAAAGCAAGGAATTATGCGGAGGATAGCAGAAGTCAAATCTTTATCTAGCGGATAAATCGTGCTTTTTTAGTGTGTTATACTGTCAAGATACATAATCAGCAGCTATGATACCAACGGATTATATGTTATATTGTTCTGATCACACCAGCAAAACCAAATATAGAAAATTCGATTATGCAATTTGATATAATCCGGTTCATTAATCAATCCATGTTCTAACGCATACTTGAATTGATTCTCCTGATCGTTAAGATCGGCATAGAGCTTACCGAAAGAAGGATAACGACTTCGTTCGATTGCATAAACAATACCATCTAACTTAGCATTGAATATTCCGTATACATCACGATAACCAGCCAAGTTAAACACCTTCCTTCACATCCGAGAACGGAAACCCTTCAAACTCTTCATACTGTGGAGCAAATTCTGCATTCATTGTCGGTTTATCAGGGTGAATATGATTATCCAATAAGAAACCAGATAACAATTCCTGAATCTTAGCAAGATTACGCGAAGCTATCGTTTCAAAAATGAAAATTTTCCGAACGAGATATTTCAAATGCAGCAACTACCTTTTGAACATTTACCATTCCTTTTACCTCACTTTCTTGATATAATATAAGTTGGCTTATTAGAATATGGACAAGATAACCAGATATCTTATTGAATGGAAGTTTTAGATAAAAGATATATCTATGTCCATATTCAATTCATATTATAATATTGTACCTGATTGGGTACAATAGGCAAAATTAACAAAATGTACCCATATGGGTACAGCAAATTAAACAAAAAAGGAGAAAAATATGTTCACATACGAAAAACTTTTTAAGATATTAGAAGAAAAGCATTTAAACAAAAAATGGTTAAGAGATAACGGAATTAATCCCAAAATAGTTGATAAATTAATAAAAAATGAAGATATGAAATTATCATCAATAAGTAAAATATGTACATTATTAAACTGCAAACCAGAAGATATATTAACTTATACACCAGATCAGGAGAATAAAAATGAATAATCAAGAAAAAATTCAAAAATACAATGAACCATATAACCAAAATAACATTCAAACATCCAATATAACAAATCAACATTTACAAAATTTAAATACTAAACTAACAGAAATGATTATTAAAGAAGAACGAATAAATACAATTTTATCAAAAATCAACCAAAAACTAACATTTCTAATTTTATGGCTTATATTACCAACAATATTACTAATCATAGTCTTAATAATCGTTTTAATAACATTTTCAAACATCTAAACAAATCAAGTCTGACCGGATCCTAAATGCAAGCATTTTAGGTCCGGTCAGACTTGAATATATTTTCTTGAATAAATTTGATTTCTTGCTGATCAGCAGGAGCAGGAACACCACCGGGAGAAATACCAGATGACAAATCAAATTTCCGAAGAAGCTGCTTATAATCTTTGTATTCCTTCATATCCATTACAAAAAACTTTTCTTGATTATCCTGATCAAGATAATGATAATACACCCATTTAATTCTACGCTTTAATTGATCAAATGAATCATATTTGCGTAATTCTATCGGAACAAGCATTTCATATATTACTTCTGGTGGGAATACAGAAGTAATATGAACCTCATTCCAAAGTGCATATACATTATTATATCGAGCATGAACAGGAACTACATATCTATCAAGATAGGAGAGCAGTACACTATATTTCATTGAATCCGGTTTTAAGTCATCCAACCATAATATTTTCTGGCACATATAATAATCCATAAAACCACGTTCATATTCAGAGACAACATACACATCATCCATTGAATAATCATTATTCGATAGAATATACTTATCAAGATAATGTGATTTACCGGTTTCAGACGCTCCAACATGCCAATACACAACTACATCACGAGAACGGCCTGCATCCTCAACTTTACGATCAATATACGCAGCTTTAATCATCTTATCAAAACGACGATATGCAATGTTCGACTTATAGATTTGTTTAGGAGACATCCCCTCAGATAACAAACGTTCTAATTCTCCAAGATCGGAACGTTTACCTTTAATTTCTGCAATCTCTCCATACTCTGCCTTAGCAAGAATAATTTCTCCTTTTTCTTCCCATTTTCCGCGTTTATAGATATAATCAAGAGCTTCTTTTTTAGATCCACGGACAGGTTCGAGATGAAATTTCACTCCATAGAGCTTCTGAACTTGCTGATAAGTAAATCGTTCCGAATCGGTATTACCAACCTGAAGAACCATATGAAGATGATGAAGGCCATCAGCAGATAGACAGGCAGTAACAGCACCTTTTCTTCCTTCTTTTGAATTTACCCAAAGACGAAGGACAGTATCACAGATTTCTTGATCGGACATAGCAGCGTAAATAGTAGGAGTGGAATCTAACACAACCTTATTTCCGGCATCATCGAGAACAGGAGAGCCATCTTCATTATGCTTGTATGTGATGATCTCTTTGGGATTATTCCACGTAACAAATGCAGTAGATACACCAGCCATAGCGATCACCTACAAATATAATTCCATAGAACAAAAATATTCATTTTCACAAAACAAACAATATTTGCAGCGAGAAAAGAAAGGACATTCAAAACAAGATTCAATAGATCCATCATCATCATTAATAGGACAAACCTCATCAAAATACAAATTACATTGGAAAAATTCACAACTCATTTTAGATACCTCCATTCAATAATTGATAATTAGAAGTATAACAAATGTACCCATATGGGTACAATATCAAAAATCAACAAAATGTATCCAAATGGGTACGGCAATCTGCACAAATATAGTTAACCTTAAGCGTAATTAAAATTAACAAAAGTATGATTTTTTCCGTAAGTTAATTAAAAGTTCCGTAAGTTGTTCCGTATTTTTCCGTAAGTTCATTTTTAGAAGAAATATAATAAAATCAATGCCTAGAAAGCAATTTTTTCCGTATTCCGTAAGTGGGCTAAAGGTAATACTATACTTTAGCCCACAGGATAAAGCAAGCAAAATTTTTGCGACGACTTCCGAAGCTATCGGAAGATTCACCCTTTGTATTACCCTCTAATTAGGGGAAAAAATATCCCTTGGCTCCGGTTTGGCTCCGCGCAAGTGTTAGCCTTGCACAGAAAAGCCAACAAGTGGGCTCCGCACAAGTCCAAAATATGATTCATTGACGATACTATATGATCATATATAGATACATTAGCAAGTGAGCTTCGCACATTCGTTAATAACTTATATCGAAAAAATTTTTATTTTCTGTGCAACGCACCCTTGATAATTCAATTTTTTTGCGTTGCGTAGAATACCGTCAAAACGCACAGGACAACACAACAAGTTACAGGGTGTAATGCGTTTTGATCCCATTTTGTAACGCAAAAAAATCAAATTTTCAAGGGCAAGCAGAAAATAAAATTTTTTTCGATATGTTCAAGAATAGATCAAGATAAAGAATGCCTCCGGCGGGCCATCCGCAAGGACAACTGGTGCGCTGCGAAAGTGATCATAAGCAAAGAAGTTCTACCATAATACAATTTTCAGATGATTACAAGTGAAATTACCTGACAGGTACTATCTACAATTCAATCAAAACCGGAGCTAACTACATTTTATCAATAATTCGCAAAAATTTTGCTTGCTTTTAACACCCATTGGGTATATAATAATACTTGTAAGGAGGAAGTAGCAAAGGAAACCGAAAACTTAATAAGGAGGAGCAGCTAATGTACATCAAGATTGAATTCAACTTTAAGCTGAAAAAGTTGTCTATTACATTAAAAAAAGTAGCTACTCCGCCAAGTAGCTACTAAATCGATTTTAGAAACCTACTAACAAACATCGGTTTCCTTTGTGAAAATTATAGCATATGACTATTCAGGAAGCAAGAGAAAAAGTTGGACTTACCAGAAAACAATTATGCGAATGGTTAGAAATACCATATCGAACCTTGCAGAATTGGGAAATAGGCGTAAGAGCTTGTCCTCCTTACATGGAAAAGTTAATAGTTGAAAAAATCATAAATGAAAAGGGTAGCAATTAGCTGCCCTTTATCATTTTACGACCTTTTCTTGTTAAATTTCTAGCATCAAACTGTGTGCCAGATCGGGTACGCTTAGCAAGCACCTGATCCGATGAAAGCATTTCTTCTTTACTTATCAAATCAACCAAAGCCTTTGTATCATAGAGCTTATACTGCCAAGGCAGGATATAAATCCAATCCCACCATAAACATTTAACATATGCCGGATTATCAACCGCTTCTAAATCGTAGGCAGAATAGCAGTAATGAATTACTGTATTGATCAACGGAATATGAACACATTCAATACACCGATCCATTATTCCACGCACAAGCGCATCTAAATATCGATATCGCTGACCTACCATAATCAGATACATATTATTGTGACGAGCTGTCACTAATGACTTGATTTGTTCCTCATTTTGGAAATTATTCTTAAAGTTCCGGCTATTCATTACAGCATTACACTCATCAATCAGAACTATATTATACGTTGCTGAATTATCCTGATCGGCAAGAGAAACAAGCTGATCCAAATTTTTAAATGGTGTAACAGGCACACCATCTATATCAACATTGGCAATCACATTAACATTCCATGTAATCCAATGCGGATTCTGGGAACGATAATCATATGTTTGCTTACCGTGATACTTATTATAGAGCTTGTACACCTTCACAACAGCCGATAAGGTCTTACAACAGCCAAAAACCTTATTTGTATGAGCAAAATAACCGTCAATAACACCAATATCAGAAGGATAATTGTATTCCTTATAACGAAAATAGTTAATACTATTGACAACAAAGCTCCTGAATACACGATCGAAATTAAACCAAAAATATCTAATAGGTTTCCAAAAAAGGAGAGCAAAGCAGATCAGAGCTAGCAGCTTCTTATCAAAGCAAAGAATTACAAATTCCAAAACTAAAAAGAGTAGCACATAAACCACATACCGAACTATCATTTTAATCTTATTTTTCATATAACACCTTCTTTTCCGGCGGAGCGCATCCGCTAGCTCCGCCTACCGAATAGATTTAACGATTGGAACAATAGCAGATAGGAGAGAAGCAAGAACATCAACCACCAAAACAAGAGCTATTGCACGAGCAGCCATAATAGCATCTGGAGATAACTCCAAGCCATCAATCAATAGATTTACTATATTATCCATAAAAATCACTCCTTTGAAGCACCTGATCGAATCAAAGCAGCGATCCGACGAGATACAAATAAAATAATATCAATACAACGAAAAGTAAGCCATAAATAGAACCACATATGCAGAGCTTCATATAATTGAGATAAATCATTTTCCATAAATAAACACCACCTTATCTATCGCCAGAAACAAGCCAGATAACAAAAGCAACAAAAACAGCAACTAAACCGGCAAAAATAACAGCACCACCTAAAGTGAAATGATAACCTGACACAGTAACATCAATAACATCAAACAACGACCACAAAAATTGAAAAATATCTTGAAAAATACTCATGATTACATACCTCGTAAAGCTTTAAATACAATAACAATAATATTGACAGAAAGAGCAAAGGCCAGGAGCCCCCATATATAAGCAGGAACACCAGCAAAAAATCTTTGTGATAACTGCAAATAGCCTTGATTACCTAACAGACCATAACCATTGTTAACATATTCAATTACATTAGAATTCGAAATATCGGTATAATTCAGAGGGTTAATAATATCAGAATTACCCATATCATCAAGAATATTATCGCCAAAATCATCATGATCCTCAACTATATTAGAAGATAAACCAATAGCTGCATTAAGATTAGAATTATTAAATTTTTGATAATAAACAATAGGAGATCGGTTAAAATCAGCGTATAAGAAAACTTCTAAATATGCACCACAAAAAACATAATCCCCATGATCCGAAAAGGAAAAAATTTTACTAATAGAATTGGAATCAAAAACTGAATCAACAGTTTCAGAATTACCTTTACAGAAAGAACTACCATTCAATTTATCATATGTTCCATTACTAGGAAGATCTGGGAAATTATCAATTTTAAGTAAACCAGTAGAAGAATCTATATGACTATCTTCCCAAGTATTGGTATTAACACCAAAAACATCATTTAACCATTTACCAAAAGAGCCAGCACCAGAAGTGCCATAAGTATTTAATTTTGACATACCGGAGCTAGTGGAATATATAGGTGTAACAACTAAATGATAATTAACAGCATCAACATTATTATTTGATATGTAATTCTCAACAGCATCATAATTATCAATTCCGAACGTAACATTAATTTTATTACTTGAAATAGTAGGAATATTTAAATACGATAAGCAAGGAAAATTTGAATCAAAATTCAAAAAAGAAATATCATCATAATTATCAGCATTAGATGAAAGATCAGTATTACCAGTAATATATCCAACTGCATCATCCCAATCCGTGAATGAATAAACATCTCTACCAAGTAATATACGATCGCTACAATCGACACTCTGATATGATAAACCTAAATCACGATTCCACATTGATAAAAACAAATTAGAATTATAATCATTAGGACCGGTTATATAAAGATACTTATAGCCAGTAGTAGCAGTATCATAATGATGCAACACAATAAAACGATTACCAGAATACCAAATACAAGTATTCTCCAATGTGACTACATCATCCAAATAACAAAGAAACGTTCCCTCTTGAGTAGAATACGAACAAACATAATTAGCTTCAGAATATCCATCAGCTGCATAGGTATTTTCAGTAAAGATACAACAACCGATCATACTAAATACAACAACAGCCAAAACAATATATCTAAATTTATATTTTTTCAAAACAAACACCACCTTTTTAAAAATTGCCCGGAAAGGGAAACCAATCCGGGCAGACAGCAGAAGAAAAAAGGGATTAATGACGGGACACACCCTTGATACCATGAATAATGCCAAATCCGGCCGGCACAAGCACACCGATCACAAAGGCAGCCGCAAGAATCGGTTCTCCCTTGATCACAGTTAAGATCCAAGTAATAACAGTCTTGGCAGTTTCAAGGCCAGTTGAAGCATCAAAACTTGACGCAGCTTCTAAGATAATTGGACTCATGATTTTTTACCTCCTTTTTCAGAATTATTAGAAGATACCGGAGCATTATACTCCTGATCAGCTAACCCATTAATAAAAAGATTAAAAGAAACATCCGAATTCTGACCGGAAATAGATACCAATGAAACACCCAATCGAAGAAAAACACGATCAGAATTAACAGCTGACATATAAGTATAGATTTCACGATATACATCTTCCTTAACGAACTTGTCAAAGGGGATACCTGAAAAAGGACCACAATCAGGAGAAGAAATCAAGATACCTTTAATATGATAGTATTCTTTGCCGGAATTTTTACCTACACCTGATCTAATTTCATTATTCACACAATCTCCAATAAAATTCATAAACAATCACTCCTTAAAATTCTTAAAAAATTCTACGTTAATATCTGTGGCCCATTCCTGAAAATCTCTTTCCAATTTCCACAAGTAAAACGTATTAACAATCTGCAATACCAAAATAACTAAGAAACAAAACCACATATCAATCTCCAATAAAAAAACTTCTGCCATCTATACGCTAAACAGCAGAAGTGCACTCACTATCTAGCGGATAAATC
>JAFUAW010000159.1 GCA_017460485.1 Lachnospiraceae bacterium
ATGAAGGACGATGAGCCGGTTCGGAACGAGGATGGCTCTTGGAATATCAATCCGAATTCCCTGACAGTATGTAAGAGATGTAAGCTTGAGAAGAACTTTGCAGGCGCGAAGCCAGGAGATTCCTTCCAGTTCATGCGGCATGGGTATTTCTGTGTGGATAGTAAGGATTCCAGGGAGGATGCGTTAGTATTTAACCGGATCGTATCGCTGAAGAGCTCTTATAAGCCGGAGCAGTAGGATTCGTATATATGGTGACATTAGATAAACAGAATGGTGGGTGGTTATATGAGTTTGTTCTCAGATATGGAGAAGCTGGGGCTCGGAAAAGTAAATGTTGATAATGTATTTAAGGAAGAGACTAAGTCTGTAAAAAAACAAAATGTTTTGAAGGAACCTGTGAAAGAGATCGTTACGGAAGAGTCGGTATTATTTGACAAGACCTATAAGTGTCCGGTCTGTGATCATGAATTCAAGGTGAAGGCAGTTCGAACCGGTAAGATTAAAATGATCGATCAGGATGAAGATCTGCGGCCGATCTATGATAATAACATTGATCCATTAAAATATGACGCGGTTACCTGTACCAGATGCGGATACACGGCACTGACCAGATATTATATGGCACTTACGAATGGACAGCTTCGAACGATCAAACAGGAGTATTGTGCCAATTTTCGCGGAATTCCGGAAGAAAGTCCGTTAATGTCTTATGATGGGGCGTTGACAAGACATAAGCTGGCACTGGTCTGCGCCATGAAACGGAATGCCAAGAGCAGTGAACTTGCTTATATTTTTTTGAAGATGGCATGGCTGCTGCACGGTAAGGCGATCGCTGATGGGATTCGGGAGGGAAGCAAGGAATATACAGAATATAAGCAGAATGCATTGGAATGTGTTGCTAAAGCGTATGAGGGGTTTGGAACGGCTTTTTCTAAGGAGACATTCCCTATGTGCGGGATGGATGAAGTTTCCCTTCGCTATATTATGGCGGAATTCGCGTATAAGCTCGATAAAAAAGAAGAATCCGTCCGCTGGCTGGCGGGAGTTCTGCAGTCAAGGACCGCACCGCAGAGGATTAAAGATAAAGCACTTGATCTAAAAGATAAGATCAAGACTGAGATTGCGGAAGGAAAATAGACAAGCTGTTAGAGGAGTGATGGTCACTCCTCTAATATTATATGATTTGTTTTTGTAATACCGCGTGGAATGGCATCTTTGGAGTTTTTCCATGGTTCATTTGCGTAGCGGTAGTCGTATTTATTGATGAACCATTCGATATCATCATTTACCCGTTCCATTCCTGCAAAGTAGACCTGATTTAAGCAGTCTAAGAACTCACTATAGGTATTTTTATCTAATTTGACAGCACCTGTATCATAGAGTAAGCCGTAATGATAAGTACAGAACCCATTACATTCTTTCATTGCGGTTTGAAATTCAGGATCTTTTTTCCATAGATGAAAGATAGTATCGATATATCGGTTGAAGGTATCTTCCATACGTTCACAGATAAAGCAATGGAATTCCAATTCTTTGATATAAGTGCCTACCGGTGAGTCTGCAGCGGAACGTTTGAACAGACTGGCAGCAGCGGGCTTGCTTTTAGATAAGTCTTTGAGGTCGCGGATTGTCTTGTCGGTATGGGTCTTTAACATTAGAGCAAGACCTAAACGGTTCTTTTGCTGGTACAGCATCTGAATATGATGCCTGCAGAAGCCTAATTTGTCAGTCATGGCACGATTGTCATCTTCCATATAGCTTGGCCCCATGGTATATTCAATGGCGTTCTGCTCTAATTCCCGGTGGAGTGCACAGACAGGGCATTCACAATCGGAGCGGAAGGCATCATTTACTGGAATGGTATATAACTGTTCTTTCATAGGTTTCCTCGTTCTTTCTTTTTATATACTTATTATATCATATTTGATCTGCAAGATGAATATATTTATTTTTAGAGTGTATTGTGAATCTCTCCTTTTTGGATCATCACACCTTACTATGGCATTCTTGACAGACCGCCGTTACTCTAAAATCGCCTTTGATGATAGAGTCGCGCTCGGCTTGGCTGCAGGTCTGCTAGTATTGCAGACAAGCTCTGGAAAAAATGCATTATGAATTATTTATAATTATTTTCAAAAATGGGGTTGATTTTTTGAAAAAAACAGGTACAATAGAGTATGGTGTTAGCAATCAAACAGAGTGAGTGCTAATAAAAGCAGATCATTATGAATGGAGGAATAGAATATGAAATTAGTACCATTAGCTGACAAGGTTGTTTTAAAACAGCTTCTTGCAGAAGAGACAACAAAATCAGGTATTGTAATTCCGGGACAAGCTAAGGAAAAGCCACAGCAAGCCGAGGTTATTGCAGTAGGACCGGGCGCGGAGGTTGATGGCAAACTGGTACCGATGCAGGTTAAGGTCGGTGATAAGGTTGTATATCAGAAATATGTTGGCAATGAGATTAAGCTGGATGATGTGGATTATACTATTGTAAAACAGGCGGATATTTTGGCGATCATTGAAGAGTAAGTGGATTAAGAACATATTATTATAGAACTGGAGGAAGATATTATGGCAAAGGAAATTAAATATGGAACAGAGGCACGTAAGGCTCTTGAGACCGGTGTGAATCAGCTGGCAGATACTGTTCGTGTAACACTTGGACCAAAAGGAAGAAATGTTGTTCTTGCAAAGTCGTATGGTTCACCGTTGATTACCAATGATGGTGTGACCATTGCAAAGGATATTGAATTAGAAGATGCGTTCGAGAATATGGGTGCGCAGATCGTAAAAGAGGTAGCAACCAAGACCAATGATGTTGCCGGTGATGGTACTACGACAGCAACTGTTCTTGCACAGGCAATGATCAATGCCGGCATGAAGAACTTAGCAGCCGGCGCAAATCCGATCATTTTAAGAAAAGGTATGAAGAAGGCTACCGATACCGCAGTAGAGGCACTAAAAGACATGAGCGAGAAGATTAACGGTAAGGATCAGATCGCAAGAGTTGCTTCCATTTCTGCCGGAGATGAAGAGGTTGGTCAGTTGGTTGCTGATGCGATGGAGAAAGTATCCGCAGATGGTGTTATTACGATCGAGGAATCGAAGACCATGAACACCGAGCTGGATCTGGTAGAAGGTATGCAGTTCGATCGCGGTTATCTGTCTGCTTATATGTGTACCGATATGGAGAAAATGGTTGCAGAGCTTGATAATCCGTACATTCTGATCACGGATAAGAAGATCTCCAATATTCAGGATATTCTTCCTCTGTTAGAGCAGATCGTTCAGGGTGGTCAAAGACTTTTGATCATTGCTGAGGATGTGGAAGGAGAGGCTCTTACTACTTTGATCGTAAATAAGTTAAGAGGTACCTTTAATGTAGTTGCCGTTAAGGCTCCTGGTTATGGCGATCGTCGGAAAGAGATGCTGCAGGATATTGCTATTCTGACCGGAGGTAAGGTAATCTCTGAAGAGGTTGGACTTGACTTAAAGGATGTCATGATGGAGGATCTCGGACGGGCTAAGAGTGTTCGTGTAGATAAGGAAAATACTATTATTGTAGACGGTGCCGGCGAGAAGGCAGACATCGAGCATCGGATTGGACAGATCAAGGGTCAGTTGGAGACTACAACTTCTGAATTTGATAAAGAAAAGTTACAGGAGAGACTGGCTAAGTTATCCGGCGGTGTTGGCGTGATCCGTGTCGGTGCTGCAACCGAGACCGAGATGAAGGAAGCAAAGATGCGGTTAGAAGATGCATTGGCGGCTACCAGAGCAGCAGTAGAGGAAGGTATTATTTGCGGTGGTGGTGCTGCATATATTCATGCAAGCAAGAAGGTGGCAGATCTTACCAAAACTCTTGCCGGTGATGAGAAGACTGGTGCAGAGATCATCTTAAAGGCGTTGGAATCTCCGCTCTATCATATTGTATCGAATGCGGGTCTGGAAGGTTCTGTCATTATTAATAAGGTATACGAGTCTGAGGTTGGTGTCGGATTTGACGCTTTGAAGGAAGAATATGTAAATATGATTGAAGCAGGTATCATCGATCCGTTGAAGGTAACCCGTTCTGCATTGCAGAATGCGACCTCTGTTGCATCTACACTTTTGACTACAGAGTCCGTAGTTGCGGACATCAAGGAAGATACACCGGCAATGCCTCCGATGGGCGGCGGAGGAATGGGTATGATGTAGTCTGTTGAAAAAAACACGATTACTTCATTTCACAATCCCCAAAAAGGTCATTTTGTCACAAAAATATGTTGACAAAATGACCTTTTTTATACTTGATATTTAGCACATAGAGTTGTATAATATTTTTGAACATGTGACCTCTTTGGCTTGTATTCGAATTATGTTTGTATTTTTATTGGGAATACTGAATAAAACTGTTTGTATATTTTGATAAGATGTTTTGTTTTTTATTTGTTTGAAAGGAGGGATTATATGCTGAGTCCAATTGGTATGAGTAATCGTTATATAATTCCTGTTTCAAATGTTGACCGGGTCACTCAGATAAATACGGATAACAATGTAGAGGGTTCCTCCAAGGTTAAGCAGGTTGAATGTCAGACCTGTAAGAATCGTAAATATGTTGATGGTTCCGATGAGGGTGATGTTTCTTTCAAAGCACCGGGCCATATTGATCCGGGACAGTCATATGCTACGGTTATGTCTCATGAGCAGGAGCATATGACGAATGCCAGGCAAAAGACGGCGGGATCTGATGCTAAGTTGGTTTCAGCATCTATTTCATTAAAGATGGCTGTATGTCCGGAGTGTGGAAGAACTTATGTCGCAGGCGGTGTTACAAATACAATGATTCAGTATAACAAAGATAATCCGTATGATAAGGGCCGTAAGACCATAGAAGGCAGTTTCTTAAAGGGTCAGAAGATTGATGCTGCCGTATAATTTGGGAGTAATTTTTATTAAAATATGTGATAAGAAGGATATTTCTATTGTTTTAGAATTGTGTAATAGTATAATGCTTTGATCTTATAATATATTGAGAGATTATCCAAATTCCGAAATGATCAGAGAAATCCTTTTAGATAAAGACTATATATACCAGAAGACCAGAAAGGAAGAGAGAGATGGAATACGAATATCTGTTTATGGACAGAAAGAGAATTGGAAGTAATATTGAAGCAATTATGCGCGATCGTAAATGTACAAAGGTTACATTATCGAAGGCGATGAATATATCAAGACCGACATTAGATGCTTTTCTGCGTGGCGACATCAATAATTCAGGTAAATATGATGAGTATATCAAGAGATTACTTACATATATGCAGTTGACAGATACTATTTTGGATAATTATAAGACATTGCCGGATATAAAGAAAATGCGGTGCAATACCGTCCAAAAGGATGAAGTCGGTAAAGGTCTGCAAGGGATGGAGATTCCTTATGTATATAGTAAGACTTATCGATCTGCCTTGAATGAATGTAAAAAGATTATTCAAAAGGGTGGAGACGGCTTTGCGTTGTCTTATCTTGTACCGGATGCAATTAAGATACTTGCGGAACTGACAGAAGATTATCAGGATCTTTATATTGGGGTTGCTGATGTTTGCAGTAAAGAGGAAGCCAGTTTGTCTGTAGATAGTGGGGCAAGATTTGTATTTACGAATTTTCCAATTATTGAAGTTGGATCGTTTTGCAAGGATCGGGATGTGTTCTGCGGGATGGGAGCTGCAACGGTTGGTGAGGCCTTCAATGCGCTTGATTACGGCTGTGATGTCGTAATGTTATATCCATATCGTGCTATTGCACCAGAAATGATCAAAGCAATCCGTTCTTCGCTTCCGAAGATTGAGCTGATTGCATCATTAAATGAAGATGAATCAGATAAGCTTAAGGAAGACTTTTTTGCAACTTTAGTTCGTGAATAATATTGGATATAGTCACACTTTATAATATATAAATGAGTTATGGCGGTCCTTTGACAGATACCGCGGATTTGTAACAAAGTGATAGTAAGAGGCAATATATTTCTATTGTGATTATGAATAGAAGTGTATTGCCTTCCTTTTGAAATTGATCTTCAGATTATTCTTTAGATTGAAGGGAGAAGATAATGAGTGCAGCAGATACATTATTTATAAATATGTGCCGGGATATCTTAGATTATGGATATAGTACAGAAGGTGAGAAGGTGCGCCCCAAATGGGAGGACGGAACATACGCCTATACCATTAAGAGATTCGGTGTAGTGAATCGATATGATCTTTCTCAGGAGTTTCCTGCTCTGACACTACGCAAGACATATGTTAAATCCGCAGTGGATGAAATGCTGTGGATCTGGCAAAAAAAATCCAATAATATCCATGATCTTCATAGCCATATATGGGATGAATGGGCAGATGAAGACGGATCCATCGGTAAGGCTTATGGGTATCAGATGGGTGTAAAGCATCAGTATAAAGAAGGAATGATGGATCAGGTAGACCGGGTTATCTATGATCTGAAGAACAATCCGTACAGTCGCCGTATTATGACAAATATGTATGTGCATCAGGATCTTCATGAGATGAATCTATATCCGTGTGCCTACAGTATGACTTTCAATGTCACGGACAATCGTCTGAATGCGGTATTGAATCAAAGATCGCAGGATGTATTGGCGGCAAATAATTGGAATGTGGTTCAATATGCAGTTCTTGTACATATGTTGGCACAGGTTTGCGGATTGCAGGCTGGAGAGTTGGTTCATGTGATTGCGGATGCGCATATTTATGACCGACACATTGATATTGTTAAGGAATTGATTACCAGACCTACTTATCCGGCACCAATCTTTACATTAAATCCGGATATCCACGATTTTTATGATTTTACTCCGGATGATTTTACATTAGAAAATTATCAGGCAGGTCCACAGATAAAGAATATACCGATCGCAATTTAAATTACGGATTTAAGATAACAGAAAGGATAAGATATGAATGCAATAGTAGCAGTTGATAATAAATGGGCCATTGGTCACAAAGGCGGACTTCTGGTCCGAATTCCCATGGATCAGAAGTTCTTTCGCGATACTACCATGGGCAAAGTGGTTGTTCTCGGTCATAAGACATTGCAAACATTTCCAAACGGTCTGCCGTTAAAGGGAAGAACAAATATTGTACTCTCTAGGAATCCGGATTTGAAGATCAAGGATGCGATCGTGGTACATTCCAAGGAAGAATTACTTGATGCGCTCAAACAGTATGAATCGGATGATATCTATATTATCGGAGGGAGTTCCATTTATGAAATGATGATCCCGTATTGTAATCTGGTACATGTGACGAAGATTGATTATACGTATCAGGCGGATGCATA
Source organism: Lachnospiraceae bacterium (assembly GCA_017460485.1). Lineage (GTDB taxonomy): Bacteria > Bacillota > Clostridia > Lachnospirales > Lachnospiraceae > CAG-632. Next base: position 7,339 of record JAFUAW010000159.1, read on the forward strand.
TTTCCCGAATCTCGATGAAGATCCGAACTGGGTGATTACGGGGGAAAGTGATGAGAATACATATTTTGATCTGGAATTTGTATTCTACCGGTATGAAAACAAGAATCCGGTTTCGTATAAGTAGACAGGATATTTACGTCTAACAATAAGAAATCTCTAGGAATTTATAAGAAATGATGTTAGAATGATTGTTATGTGAGATCAAAGACCGATCAAGTTAAGATGTTGATTTGATACGGTTTGTGTGAACAACAGTAGTTTTAGATGAACAGCAACAGGGATGAAAGAGGCATTAAGATCATGACCTGTTCATGATTACAAGGACTTCTTATCAATACAAGGAAAGTAGGTATGACAATGTACAAGATTGTAAGCAAAGAAACATTGAATCAGGCAGTAGAGCTTATGGTCATCCATGCGCCATATGTTGCCAGAAAATGCGAGGCAGGTCAGTTCATTATCATTCGTGTGGATGAAGATGGAGAGCGGATTCCGCTCACTATTGCTGATTATGACCGTGAAGCAGAGACAGTAACGATCATTTACCAGGTGGTTGGTTATTCGACTCAGAAACTGTCCGAAATGAAGGCCGGAGACTTTGTTGTGGATTTTGTCGGTCCGTTAGGACAGCCGGCACCGCTGCATAAATGTGATCATGTGATCGGTGTAGCCGGTGGTGTGGGATCTGCACCTTTATATCCGCAGCTTCGCAAATTACATGAAATGGGCGTTAAGGTAGATGTGATCATCGGAGGTCGAAGTTCGGAATTTGTTATCTTAAGTGATATGTTTGCGGAGTTCTGTGATCATGTATATATAGCGACAGACGATGGAAGCTTAGGAACCAAAGGCTTTGTTACTACTGTACTTCAGAATTTGATCGATCAGGGCGAGAAATTCGATGAAGTAATTGCCATCGGACCGCTTATCATGATGAAGAATGTTGTTAAGCTTACAAAACCATATAATATCCCTACTGCAGTATCTTTGAATCCGATTATGATCGACGGTACCGGAATGTGCGGCGGATGCCGCGTCAGTGTCGGTGGCAAGACTAAATTTGCCTGCGTTGACGGACCGGATTTTGACGGGTTTGAAGTGGATTTTGACGAGTGTATGAAACGTCAGGGAATGTTCAAGGATGAGGAACACAACTGCAAGATCGGAAGGGGTGAATAGACATGGCAAAGAATATGAGTATGACGAAGGTGGCAATGCCGGAACAGGAACCGAATGTCAGAAACAAGAACTTTGATGAAGTAGCACTGGGTTATACCAAAGAGATGGCTGTTGAGGAAGCAACAAGATGTCTTAATTGTCCGAAGAAGCCGTGTATGGATGGATGTCCGGTCAATGTTCCGATCCCGGGATTTATTGAGAAGGTGGCAGAAGGAGATTTTGAAGCTGCTTATGAGATCATAACCAGTGAGAATGCATTACCTGCCATTTGCGGCCGTGTATGTCCGCAGGAGAACCAATGTGAAGGCAGATGCGTGCGCGGCATTAAGGGAGAACCTGTTGGAATCGGACGATTGGAGCGGTTTGTAGCGGATTATCATATGGCTAATTCTGTACCGGAGCCGGTGGATATTCCAAAAAACGGCAAAAAAGTCGCAGTTGTCGGCTGTGGTCCTTCCGGTCTTACCTGTGCGGGAGAACTTGCCAAGAAGGGGTATGAAGTAACAATATTTGAAGCATTACATAAAGCAGGCGGTGTCTTAAGCTATGGGATTCCGGAATTCCGTCTTCCGAAGGATCTGGTGGCAAGAGAGATTGCCAATGTAGAGAATCTTGGAGTAAAGATTGAGACTAATGTGATTGTTGGCCGTTCCTTGACGATCGATGATCTAATGTCTGACGGATATCAGGCGGTCTTTGTCGGAAGCGGCGCGGGACTTCCTAGATTCCTAAATATTCCGGGAGAGAACCTGTTGGGTGTATACTCCGCAAATGAATTCCTTACCCGGGTAAATCTGATGAAAGCATACAAATTCCCGGAAACACCGACACCGATCAAGGTAGGTAAGAACGTTGCAGTCGTCGGTGCCGGTAATGTGGCAATGGATGCTGCCAGAACGGCTAAGCGTCTTGGGGCGGAGAATGTATATATCGTATACCGCCGTGGCGAAGATGAAGTCCCGGCGCGTAAGGAAGAAGTACATCATGCCAAGGAAGAAGGCATTATTTTCAAATTGTTGAACAATCCTTGCGAGATTCACGGCGAAGATGGCTGGGTAACCGGTATTGAAGTGATCAAGCAGGAACTGGGAGAGCCGGACGAATCCGGAAGAAGATCTCCGGTTCCGGTAGAGGGCTCGAATTATGTAATTCCGGTTGAAACAGTTGTGATCGCTATCGGTCAAAGCCCGAATCCGTTGATCCGCCAGACTACTCCGGGATTAGAGACACAGCGCTGGGGCGGTATTATCGTGGATGAAGATACCATGAAGACCAGCAAAGATGGTGTCTATGCCGGTGGAGATACTGTGACGGGTGCTGCCACGGTAATTCTGGCAATGGGTGCCGGCAAGAAAGCGGCAAAGGCGATTGATGAAGCACTATCTGCGGAGGCATAAGGATGGTCACAAAGGATTTTTATGAAGAAAAAGGAGTTGTGGCAAAACCGAATAAAAAAGGTGCTGTTGCAATGTGGGTCATGCTTGCGGTCGCAATTCTTGCATTTGTGATTGCTATTTTGATGCAGAATTTTATTCCGCTTGTTGTGACACTGGCAACCGGCTCCGTCTTTGTTACCATGTTCCGTGAGCATTATGTGGAATATGATTACTGTTTCTTCAATGAAGAGATAGATGTTACCAAGATCATGAACCGGAAGCGGCGTAAGACTGCCATTTCTTTTAATGTGACAAATATACGGTTTGTAGCACCTTTAGGTTCGATCCGCTTGTCAAATCATATGGAACAGTATCCTGGAATCCGGATTACGGATTATACCTCTTTGGAGCCGAAGGATCCCGTATATGGATTTGTGCTGGATCTTCGCGGCATCAATACCATTATATATATGGAACCTACAGAGGCGATGATGAATCATCTGCGTAATATGATACCGGATAAGATTGTAAAAGAATAATTAAATATATAAAAATCTAATAATAAAATTCATTTCTCCATTGACATTGGAGTGCTGTTTTGATAGTATCTTATGCAAATATTCTACCATCTTATACTGATTTTTATATGAAGTATAGTGGTAGTAATATAAAAAGGGGGACAAGTATTCGACGTTGATGGAAGCAACTATCCGGGGACTATATAATCCCGGATAGGTACAAATGGAGAATTAGGAGAGAAGAACATGAGCAAGATTATTGGTGAAGGAATTACATTTGACGACGTTTTATTAGTACCACAGTATTCGGAGGTTATTCCGAATGATATTGTTCTTACAACAAGGCTGACCAATAAGATTCAGCTTCAGATCCCGCTTATGAGTTCCGGTATGGATACCGTTACTGAGAACCGTATGGCGATCGCTATGGCAAGACAAGGCGGAATCGGGATTATTCACAAGAATATGACCATTGAAGAGCAGGCGGAAGAGGTTGATAAGGTTAAGCGTTCGGAGAATGGTGTAATTACAGATCCATTTTCTTTATCTCCGGAGCATACATTGGATGATGCAGATAAATTGATGGCGAAGTTCCGTATTTCCGGTGTGCCGATCACGGAAAACGGCAAATTAGTGGGAATTCTTACCAATCGAGACTTGAAGTTTGAGACAGATTATTCAAAGAAGATCAAAGAGTCCATGACCAGTGAGAATCTGGTGACTGCAAGGGAAGGAATTACGTTAGAGGAAGCCAAGAAAATGCTCGGTGACGCGCGTAAAGAGAAGCTTCCGATCGTGGATGAAAATTATAATCTGAAAGGTCTTATTACGATCAAAGATATTGAAAAACAGATCAAGTATCCGAATTCCGCAAAGGATTCTCAGGGACGTCTGCTTTGCGGTGCCGGTGTCGGCGTGACTCCGGATATATTGGATCGTGTGAGTGAATTGGTAAAGGCTAAAGTTGATGTGATCGTTATCGATTCTGCACACGGGCAGTCCAAGAATGTACTTAAGACATTGGAGATCGTTAAAAATGCATATCCGGATCTTCAGGTGATCGTAGGCAATGTAGCAACGGCAAAGGGTACGGAAGATTTGATCAAGGCAGGGGCTGATTGTATTAAAGTCGGTATCGGACCGGGATCCATCTGTACGACTCGTATTGTTGCAGGTATCGGTGTGCCGCAGATGACAGCCATTATGGATGCATATTCGGTTGCAAGCAAATACGATATTCCGATCATTGCCGATGGCGGAATCAAGTATTCCGGTGATATTACCAAGGCACTTGCTGCCGGCGCGGATGTGGTTATGATGGGCAGTCTGCTTGCAGGTACGGATGAAGCACCGGGAGAGTTTGAGTTATATCAGGGCAGAAAGTATAAAGTATATCGTGGTATGGGATCCATTGCCGCAATGGAAAACGGAAGTAAGGACCGTTATTTCCAAAGCAATGCAAAGAAGCTGGTTCCGGAAGGTGTGGAAGGTCGTGTTGCATATAAAGGAACCGTGGAAGATACGGTATTCCAGCTGCTTGGCGGCTTGAGATCCGGTATGGGGTATTGCGGTTCCAAGAATCTTGCTGAATTGCATGAGAAGGCTCAGTTCGTCAAGATTACGGCTGCATCTTTAAAAGAAAGTCATCCGCATGATATTCAGATCACGAAGGAAGCACCGAATTACAGTGTTGAATAAAGCGTAGATATAGTAGAAGAGAACACAATAAAGTATATGTAATCAAATAATAAAGAACTACCTGATATAAAACAGGTAGTTCTTTATTGGTATATGATATTATTATGTAAAGATCCTAATGAATACTATGGCTGTAATGGTGTCATTTTCAAACCTTTATACATCTTTGTGTACAGACTCTTCTCATCCTGATATAACATGAGACCACGAGGACCATCCTTAACAATGTATGCATACTTGTTCTTCTGGACATTCATATATAAAACCTCATCAACGTTCAACTCCTTGGCTTTTGCCTTGGCGGTATATGCGTTTAATGGTTCTAATTTGAATTTCTTAACTGCTTCTGCAACGGTCATAGCGGTTACCTCCCCTTTAAGTATTATCTTGATATAATTGCAAATGAGCAAAATACGGAAAACCTATTGCCAGTCGTTTGATAATAGTATATTGTATATTATAAACAAAGTCAATTAGAAAAAGTATATAAAATCGGTAACTTTTTCAATAAAAAACAGGCTTTTAATTCGTTATATTCCATAAAGGAGCAAGAAAAATGAAAAATAATGTTAATTTTCAACAAAAATTAGACGAAAAATTAGCAAAAATAACAAAGGAGCAGATAACCCCTTCCTTATTGCTCCATGCCTGCTGTGCTCCCTGCAGCAGCTATTGCCTGGAATATCTATCTGGTTTTTTTAATATCACAATTTACTATTACAATCCTAATATATCATTACGGGAAGAATTTGACAAGCGAGTAAATGAACTTTCACGTCTGATCAAGGAGATGCCGCTTGTTCATCCTGTTCAGCTGGTGATCGGAGAACATCATCCAGAAGATTTTTTTGCTATGGCAAAGGGATTGGAGGATGTGCCGGAAGGCGGGGAGAGATGTTATAAATGTTACGAACAGCGTCTGCTGGCAACTGCAAAGATGTGTAAAGAACAGAAGTTTGATTATTTTACAACCACATTGTCGATCAGTCCATACAAGCGAGCTGACTGGTTAAATGAGATCGGAGGACGTCTGGCGCAGGAATACGGTCTGGAATATTTGTATTCGGATTTCAAGAAAAAGAACGGATATAAAAGATCCATTGAATTGTCTCAGGAATATCATTTGTATCGGCAGAACTATTGCGGCTGCGTATATTCACAAAGGGAAAGAGAAGAATTTTAAAAACATCATTGGATTGTTATGCAGAATATGGTATAATTCAAATATCATAAGTATTCACGATGACACGCGGTAATCTTACGCAGGATAAGAAATAATTGTGTGTGATTACGGTGTCTAAATGAGTCTCCCGCTCAGTTATAAGAAGATATGGAAGATGTCTACAATATCGACTGGAAGGGAATATGAAATGGATGATCAGGGAGGTTACGTTATGTCAGACATCATTATGACAACCGGCTCCGGCGTGGAGGGGTATGAGGTTGAAGAGTACAAGGGGTTAGTGAGCGGACAGACCGCTATCAGCGCAAAGTTCGTACAGGAATTCGCAGGCAATACCGAAATGGATGCGAAGGAAAGCAAGGCTTTCACCAAGAAATTCTCACAGGTGCATGAGATCGCGCTGAAGATGCTTGATGAACAGGCAAAGAAGAGAGAAGCAAATGCCGTGATTGGAATTACGCTGCGGTATAATGAATTAACCAGTGGTATCACCAATAATAATACGATCGGAATTATTGCTACGGGTACTGCTGTTGTGATCAAGGAGAAGGCAGAACGGAAACGTGAAGAGATTCGTCAGGATCTGTATGTTACCAATTATTATACAAAGATGTTACTTCGTCCGGTTCAGGTAAGGATCAAATCAGAGAAGCATATAACCAGTATATCTCCGATTTTTATGAATTATAAAAATGACGAGATTCTTGCAATCCGGGCTGATGTGGAATTGACTACTTATTATGATGAGAAGATTGTTCTTCGGGATATGGATTTTACATTCAAGAAGAATAATGTCAATCAGTTAGAGGCTGACTGGGTAGACTGTGATGTGAAGGAACGTGAAGTTAAGCTGATCAAGGACGCGAAAGTTATTGTACGGAAGTATGTTACTTCAAGAAAGGTTGTAACCTGTGAAGAGCTTCCGATCAGTACTGAGCTTAACTACCGTCGTCTGGATAACCTGAAGAAAAAACGGGGAATTGACGCGGTTGTAAAATATCAGTCCAATGGTATGATCTGGACCTGTGTCTGCGGCTGCATCAACAAAGTCAGTGATGCGGAATGCAGTGTCTGCGGAAGAAAAGAAGCAGAGATTAAGAATGATCTCGGATTCAACTATGATGCTATGCTGGAAAGACTGGCTACCTTGAATAATGTAACGGAGATGAAAGATCTCGTTATCAAGGAATATATCAAGGATGTTGATCCGGATTCCCGTATGGAACTGCTTCAGACTCTGGAGTCTGCATTGCAATATGAAAAGACCCGCGGCGACATGAAGGAAGTTGTAATCGAGAAGATTCAGAATATCTTTGAGAACTAGAATAAAAACGGAAGAAGGGTGAGGTATCTCACCCTTTTTTCAGTAATAGGGGGATGGCTATGGAACAATTACTTATGGCACTGGATCAGGGAACCACCAGTTCGCGGTGTATATTATTTAACCGGAAGGGTGAGATCGTCAGCGTTGCCCAGAAGGAGTTCAAACAGTATTATCCACAGGCAGGATGGGTGGAACATGATCCCATGGAGATATGGTCGACCCAGATGGGTGTTGCCAGAGAGGCAATGGAAAAAATAGGCGCAGAATCCAAGGATATCGCGGCGTTGGGAATCACGAACCAGCGGGAAACCACGATTCTTTGGGACAAAGAAACCGGAGAACCAATCTATCCCGCAATTGTATGGCAGTGCCGCAGAACTGCCGATATTTGTGAAAAATTGGAGATTCAGGGATATCGGGATATCATTTTTCAGAAGACCGGTTTGAAGATTGATGCGTATTTTTCGGCTACGAAAATTCAATGGATCCTAAATCATGTACCGGGGGCCAGAGCTAGAGCGAAAGACGGAGAGATTCTGTTCGGAACGGTGGATACCTGGTTGATCTGGAAATTAACCAAGGGTGGTGTCCATGCAACGGATTATACGAATGCCGCCAGAACTATGCTCTATAATATTAATGAAAAATGCTGGGATCAGGAGATATTGGAACTGTTGGATATTCCGGAAGCTATCCTTCCGGAGGTACATGATTCTTCTTATCTATACGGAGTTACGGATCCTTCCATTTTTGGCGGAGAGATTCCGATCGCGGGTGTTGCGGGCGATCAGCAGGCATCCTTGTTCGGACAGACCTGCTACTCTCGGGGAGATGTGAAAAATACCTATGGAACCGGTGGATTCTTATTGATGAATGTAGGAGAAAAGCCGGTATATTCAGATAACGGTTTGCTTACTACCATTGCATGGGGAATAAACGGCGAATTGACTTATGCGTTAGAAGGGTCTGTGTTTGTGGCAGGAGCTGCGGTTCAGTGGTTAAGAGATGAGATGGGGCTGATCCGGAATGCGAAGGAATCGGAAAAGATCGCCATGTCGGTGCCGGATACGAATGGCGTATACATGGTTCCTGCTTTTGTCGGTCTTGGTGCACCATATTGGGATCCGTATGCCCGGGGACTGCTGACAGGACTGACCAGAGGAACCAATCGCAAACATATTGTAAGGGCAGTGTTGGAGGCATTGGCTTATCAGACATATGATGTGGTTGATCTGATGGAACGGGAAGCAGGAATCGATGAACTTCCGGCACTTCGGGTGGATGGCGGTGCCAGTGCGAATAATTTCCTGATGCAGTTCCAGGCAGATGTCCTCCAAACTAAGATCATGAGACCGAAATGTATTGAAACAACTGCACTTGGAGCTGCTTATCTTGCCGGACTGGCAGTTGGTTATTATCAAAGTATGGATGAGATCAGAGGTAATTGGGAGATTGAACGGAATTTTGAGCCTGAGATCAGCCGAAGAGAACGGGATGAAAAGATCCGGGGATGGAGACAGGCAGTCACCCAGGCTATGACACAGACAGTAAAGGAAGTATGACATAGGAGCATTATGAATCAAAGATATGTACAGGCATTAGTTCAATATGGATATGCGCCGGAATTCCCGGATAAGCCCAATATGCTGGTAAGAAAGCAGGGGAATGAATGCTATATTGTGATGATGGGTAATTATGTGTCTTCTACGGAAGATATTATTCTGCGAAGAGAAGAACTGACACGGTTCTATCATGAGCAGGGATATCTGTATGTCTATCATTTACTTGTCTTATTTCATCGGGACGCAATGTTTTTGGAAGAACAGCTGGAACAGGTGGAACGGATCCGCAATGTCTGGCTGTTCGCGGAAGATCAGAACCGTGTATTTCAGTATGAGAATCAGCCGATAGATTTTGATGGTCTTTGTCAGGTACTGGAATCCGTACCATCCGGTCAGCATGCATCCGCAAATGGATTTCTGGACCGAAGTAAACGTCTGATCGGAAACGGTTATTTCAGCCGCGCGACATTTCCTTATGTAACAGTAACACTTGCACTCCTTAATATCTTATGTTATTTCATTCCGATCCTGACGGGATATAATGAGACGGTTCTTACTATGGGAGCGTTATGGGGACCGGGGATTATTGAGCGGGGAGAATGGTATCGGCTGCTTTCTTCCATGTTTTTGCATGCGGATTTTAGACATATTTCCAATAATATGATCAGTTTACTACTTCTGGGAAATGTACTGGAGCCGATGATCGGCAAATGGAAGTATCTGTGTTTATATATAGTATCGGGGATCGCGGGAGGACTATTGTCGTTACTTACCGGCGGATTCTATGATAATACGATGTCCATTGGGGCTTCCGGCGCAATTTTCGGTATCATGGGTGGAATATTGATCTCAAAGATCGTGATGCGGGATAAGCTGCCCGGAATCTCTCTCGGCTGGATGATCTGGATGTGTATAAGTTCTATTATTGATGGATTTCAAACGGAAGGAATCGATAATGCAGGACATATCGGCGGGTTTATCGGCGGTCTTGTAATGGGTGGTTTATTTATCTGGTATCAAAAATGTACAAACTCCGGAAGAAAAAATGAATAAAAAAAGACAAATCTTCTTGTTGTCAAAGAAAATTCATTGTGATACACTAGAAATAGTGATTATAGTGGGGTGTTGTAATTGGGAATCAGTTATGCAGTTGTTACAAAAGTAAAGGAACTGACGGAAGATAAGCGTTACGGAGAGGCTTTTGATCTGCTGCAGGGAGAGGATATATTTCAATCTCTGAATCCGCAATTTTTACGAAGCTGCGGAAAGACATATTTGGAGACGGATCATTTTACGGAAGCCAGAGAAGCTCTTGTGAAAGCGCATATTATGGCTCCGGAGTCAACAAGGATCATATATGATCTGGTACATCTCTATATTAAGATGGGGTATTATACCAGAGCCAATAATTATTATGAGCTTTATGAACATTATACAAATGATCAGGATGTTGGCAGATTACATCTGCAGTATATGCTGAAGAAATCCCAAAGGGTCGAAGCCAAAGAGCTTCTCCCGATCTTAGAGCGGGCTTCGGAAGAAGAGTATTCGGACGAATGGGGGTTTGAGCAGGCATTGCTCTATGAGTCCCTGGGATTGCATCAAAAATGTAAAGAAGAATGTATTCATCTGATGGCTTCTTTTAAGCAGTCGCCATATTGTTCTTTGGCAGAAGCCTTGAAAAAAGGTGAATATGATGTTGGCAATTCCAATTTCAGCTTTCCTTTGGTGGAAGTAGAAGAAGATCGTACCTCAAAGGAAGATCTGATCAAGTTAGAAGAAGAACAATGGAAAAAAGATGATCTGTTGCTCCATCCGCCGGAAGCGGTCATTCTTCAGATGGAGGATGATGATGAGGCAGAAGATGTCTCGTCCGGAAAAAACAAAAAAGAAAAGGGCTTTCGGCTGCCATTCGGACATCATAAGAATAAGATAAAGGAGTCGGATAATCAGACTATAGAAAGTTTGGATTCAGAAGGTTTGAATTTGAAAGACCTTACTCCGAATATACAGAGTTCTGTTCAAACGAATGCAGACAGTCTGTCTGTTGTGGATTCGAATTCAAAGACTGTGGTTTCAAACGATGGCATATCTGAATCCGATAATTTAAATACTAATGTATTAGATGTTACCGATTCCGGTGATGCAGATATTGAAAAAAAAGAACAGCTTGACGAAGGGGAATCATTAGGAGAGCCGGAGTATCTGAAGATAGATAGTAAAACCGAAGAGTCTATAATCCAAAAGGAAGAATTGACTGAACATTCAGTTTCTAAAAAGACAGCTTCAGGTGATAACAGCACAAGATCTATGGATTATTTGTCTGCGAATCCGGAATCGGATATTTCGAGCTATATTGCATCTGTTATGCAATCTGTTGCTGATATTGAGGCGTCGGTGGCTGAAGAATTGAAGAATCCCGTTAAATATGATACGGAGATTCGCAGAGATGGTCACAGAGACAACAGTTCGGATGGTGGACAAGCTTCTTTACATAGCGATACATCTGAACCAGAAACCGTTAAGGATTATCAGCCTCGATTAAATGAAGTTGACGGAGACTTGAGCCCGAAGGAGCGGTTAGAGAAATTGATGCGGTTAATTGAAGAGGATCGCAAGAAGGAAGAAGAAAAAAAACCGGATATTTATCAAGAAGAAGAGTTGGATATGGATGAATATCTCATGAATCTGGTTGGGGCAAGTACAATTACAAATGCTATGGTAAAGAACTATCATGAAGAACAGGATCGTGAGTTGCAAAAGACGGAGATGCAGGATTCTTCAGATTAAAGTATGATACCGGAAGGATTAATTGATATTAAATTAACTACTCTATAAATGTGAAAGGAGAACCGGTGGGGGTATGAATGATAGAGAAGCGTTAATTGCAGCGGTTAGGGCGCAGGTTGAAAAAGAGAAAGCAGCTAAAGCGGCCAAGCTTGCAAAGGAACAGGAATATCAGGCGAAGTCCGGCAAGCCGAATGCCGATCAGCAGGTGCAGAATTTCCGTCCGTGGAATCCGGAAGAGGATCAGAAAAAAGAAGAGGGTACAAAGCAAAAGACAGAGGAAAAGGTTGAGCAAAAGTCTGCAGAAGAACCGAAGATTTCTGAATCGACAGAAGCTAAAAAGTCTAAGATATCATTACAATCTGATGACAAGCTGAGCAAGCCGTCCAAGTCACAGACGGCATCTGTTTCATCAAGCGGATCAGGTGGGTTTGGAGGTGTTACTGGTCATAGAGATTCCGGTGATTCCGGCGGCACCTTGGACAGTTATGGTCTGGAAGGTGATTCGCTGTTGAATTCTGGAAATGAAGGGCTGGGGCTCGGGGTATTTGAAGATGATCTTGAAATATCTGCTAAAAAGAAAGCTAAGGCATTTCAAAAATCCTCCGATGTGTCGGATGATCCGGTTCTGGACGAAGATGGAAATGTCGTGAATGTTATTCCGGTTGAACAGAAGGGATTAGATCCTGACAATGTGAAGAGCATGTACGATATTGAGTTTTCGGACGATGAAGACGAAAGAAAGTATGAGCAGGCAAAAAAGGAAGAAGAAGAAAGATTAGCTTTAAAGGCCAAACAAGCGGAAGCAGTCCGGAATCGTGCGGAAGAAGAGGCAAGAAAACAGGATGAGGAAGAACGCCGCTTTATTGAGGCAGAAAAGAAGCGCATAGAAGAAGAACGAAGAGCTAAGGAAGAGGCAAAGCGGAAAGCGGAAGAAGAAGCAAGACGGAAAGCGGAAGAAGAAGCAAGACGGAAAGCAGAAGAAGAAGCAAGACGGAAAGCGGAAGAAGAGGCAAGACGGAAAGCGGAAGAAGAAGCGAGACGGAAAGCGGAAGAAGAAGCAAGACGGAAGGCAGAAGAGGCAAAGCGGAAGGCAGAAGAAGAAGCGAGACGGAAAGCGGAAGAAGAAGCAAGACGGAAGGCGGAAGAAGAAGCAAGACGGAAAGCCGAGGAAGAGGCAAGACGGAAAGCGGAAGAAGAAGCAAGACGAAGGGCGGAAGAGGAAGCAAGACGGAAGGCGGAAGAAGAAGCAAGAAGAAAAGCCGAAGAAGAAGCGAGACGGAAAGCCGAGGAAGAGGCAAGACGGAAAGCGGAAGAAGAAGCAAGACGGAAAGCGGAAGAAGAAGCGAGACGGAAAGCGGAAGAAGAAGCAAGAAGAAAAGCCGAAGAGGAAGCACTTCGGAAGGCGGAAGAAGAAGCAAGAAGAAAAGCCGAAGAAGAAGAAGCAAGGAGGAAAGCGGAGGCAGCCCGTAAAAAGGCAGAAGAAGAAGAACGTATCCGTGTAGAAGCAGAGATCAAGAGACGTGCTGAAGCTCGTAAGAAGGCAGAAGAGGAAGCTGCCCGCAAGAGAGAAGAAGAGCGGAAGCGTTTGTTAGAAGAAAAGCATAAGCGGGAAGAAGAAGAAGCAAGAAGAATTGCTGCTGAACAGGCTCGCCGTGCTCAAGAAGAAGCGAGAAAGAAGGCAGAGGAAGATGCTAGGAAGAAAGCTGAAGAAGAAGCCCGTAGAAAAGCTGAAGAAGAAGCTCGCAAGAGAGCTGAGGAAGAAGCACTTAAGAAGGCAGAGGAAGAAGCTCGTCAAAGAGCTGAAGAAGAAGCTCGTAAGAGAGCAGAAGAAGAGGCTCGCAAGAAGGCGGAAGAAGAAGCTCGTAAAAAGGCTGAAGAAGAAGCTCGGATTAAGGCTGAATTAGAAGCAAAAGCAAAGGCAGAGGAAGAAGCTAGAATTAAAGCCGAAGAAGAGGCTCGTAAAGCAGCCGAAGAATTGGCTCGCATGAAGGCTGCTGAAGCGGCAAGAATAGCAGCGGAAGAAGAAGCGGCAAGAAAGGCAGCCGAAGAAGAAGCGGCTAGAAAGGCAGCGGAAGAAGAAGCAGCTAGAAAGGCAGCGGAAGAGGCAGCCAGAAAAGCGGCTGAGGAAGAAGCGGCTAGAAAGGCTGCGGAAGAGGCAGCCAGAAAGGCAGCGGAAGAAGCAGCCAGAAAAGCAGCTGAGGAAGAAGCAGCCAGAAAGGCGGCCGAGGAAGAGGCAGCCAGAAAAGCGGCTGAGGAAGAAGCAGCCAGAAAGGCGGCCGAGGAAGAGGCAGCCAGAAAGGCAGCCGAAGAAGAGGCAGCCAGAAAGGCTGAATCATCTGGTAATAAGAAGGGTTCTGCAGATGGATCAATCCAGATTCCTAAGGGTGCGGAAGAATTTCTCGGTAAATATATGACTGTTGAATCCATCGCGCAGCAAATGGCAGATGCGATTACCGATATTGATTCGGATCGTACCTCGCCGAGAAATATTATTATTTTATGTAAGCATGGATTTGGTACATCCACCATTGGTATTGATTTTGCGAAGTCCTTCTATTCGCTGGGAATTTGCAAGAACAGTACGGTTGCTGTAATCAAAGCCGCTGCATTCAATAAGGTTGATCTGGCTACTGCGGTACCTAAGATGCAGGGTGGATGTTTGGTTGTTGACAATGCCGGAAGTGTAAAGCCGGAGCGTATGGAGCAGCTTGCTGATATCATGTCAGATCCTGCGAATGATATAGCGGTTATCTTAACCGGCGAAATGGATTCCTTATCCAAGCTGTTTGCTAGCAATGCAAAGCTTTCACCATACTTTAAGCATCTGATCCAGATGCATCGGATTGATAACAATGCGGTTTATGAAATTGCACAGAATCATATTAAGAAGATGGGATATGAACCAGACAGCAGTGCGTTGTCCAAGTTGAAGAATCTCATGCTTGGGGTGGAAGATGGTAATTTGGATCGTGTACTGAAGATGGTTAATGATGCGATCAGCAAGGCAGAGGACCGGATCTTCCGGGATCTTGGTTCCGGTAATGATGAACCAAAGAGATTATTAGATTCTGATTTTGATTAAGATTATACAGTTGTTTTGAATTATAGAATATAATGTTGATTAATCATGATTAGAGAATCGGAATGATCCTGTTCGGATAGAATGGCGATCACAAGGATATAATATGATATAGTATTAGCTGTCAGAATATCGGTGGTACACTCCATATTCGAGACAGCTAATATTTTTGAATGGACAAACGAATGCGCGTAATGTATAATAAATCGGATCATTACAATGAGTTGAGAGTGAAATGCAGATTATAAGAGGAAGTAACAGTTATGTTTGACATGGATATAGGTATCGACCTGGGAACAGCGAATGTATTGGTATATGTAAAAGGAATGGGGGTTGTGATCAATCAGCCTTCTGTCGTTGCGTTTGAAAAGGATACAAAGAAACTGATCGCGATCGGAACAAAAGCAAAGAAAATGATCGGCCGGGTTCCAGACAATATAGATGTAATCCGACCGTTAAGACAGGGAGTAATCTCGGATTATGCCATTACAGAAAAGATGTTGAAAGCTTTTATCAAGCAGGCTATGAACCGGAAAGCGACATTTCGCCGGCCGAAGATCTGTATCTGTGTACCGAGTGGGGTTACGGAAGTGGAACGTAGGGCGGTAGAGGATGCTGCATATTCGATTGGCGCAAGATCGGTTCTGATCATGGAAGAGCCGGTAGCAGCTGCGATCGGTGCAAATGTGGATATTATTCAGCCGTGTGGAAATATGGTGGTAGATATCGGAGGCGGAACTACTGATATTGCAGTCATTTCCTTGGGCGGTCTTGTTGTGAATAAATCATTAAAGGTAGCCGGTGATGATTATAATGATGCAATGGTCAAGTTTATCCGGCGTAAGTATAATCTGCTGATTGGTGAACCTACTGCAGAGGAGATCAAGATACAGATCGGAAGCGTATATTTGAGACCACAGGATGAATTCATGATTGTAAAAGGCCGGAATCTTGTCAATGGTCTTCCTGATAAGATTCAGTTGTCTGCAAATGAGACGGTGGAAGCATTCAGTGAAGTAACTCTACAGATCATCAATGCAATACTGGGTGTTTTAGAAGTGTGTCCGCCGGAGCTTGCTGCCGATATTTCCGTTCGTGGAATTATATTGTCCGGAGGCGGAAGTATGATCTATGGTATGGAACAATTGGTAGAGTCCAAGACGGGGATCCATGCGGTAGTGGTGGATCAGGCGTTAGAAGCGGTTGCGCTCGGAGCCGGAAAATCGGTAGAATTTATCAATCAACTAAAAAAGAACGAAAAGTAAGCAGTTAAATACATGAAGTCAAAGGATTTACAGAGTATCTGATGCGAGAAGGCGTTGGATACTCTTTTTATGATCCTGACTGTCTATAGATAATCCGAAAAAACTTATTTTTACAAGTCTGGATTGTTATAATTTTACAAGCCGGAATCATAACAAGTAATTGCAAAAGCATGTCAAATATGATAAAATATCAACAGCTTGTGCACGGAATGTGCAACAGTACCTGACGGTTCGGAACGACCTTCAAAATGTCCCATTTTGAGCTGCTCTGATCTGGACTGTTACAAATAAAACAATGGAGGATGATTGTGTTATGTCAAAGAAAGTTGTGTTAGCCGGCGCTTGTCGTACAGCGATCGGTACTATGGGTGGTTCCTTAAGTACAACACCTGCTGCAGAGCTTGGTGCTATTGTTATTAAGGAAGCACTTTCTCGTGCAGGTGTTCCTGCAGATCAGGTAGATCAGGTGTATATGGGATGTGTTATTCAGGCAGGTCTTGGACAGAATGTTGCCCGTCAGGCATCGATCAAGGCCGGACTTCCAATTGAGTGTCCTGCAGTTACCATTAATGTGGTATGTGGTTCCGGACTGAACTGTGTAAATATGGCTGCACAGATGATTCAGGCAGGCGATGCTGATATCGTTGTTGCAGGTGGTATGGAGAATATGTCTATGGCTCCATTTGCACTTCCAAATGGACGTTACGGATATAGAATGACCTGGCCAAGCCAGAGTCAGGGTGCTCTTGTAGATACTATGGTAAAGGATGCTCTTTGGGATGCATTTAACGATTACCATATGATCAAGACCGCTGATAATGTAGCAGAGCAGTGGGGGCTGACAAGAGAAGAGTTGGACGAGTTTGCTGCTAACAGCCAGCAGAAGGCTTGCAAGGCAATCGCAGAGGGCGCATTCAAGCGTGAGATCGTTCCGGTTGAGATCAAGAAGAAGAAGGAGACTGTTGTATTTGATACCGATGAAGGTGCTCGTGAAG
>JAFUAW010000160.1 GCA_017460485.1 Lachnospiraceae bacterium
ATATTCATATCTATCTGCTCCTTTTCCTGATTATATTATAAATCTAAGTTCACTTTGCTCACTAAGTGTTCATTTTATATCTTCGAAAACCAATCCTACATCTAACAGAACAAAAAATATGTAAGAATCAATAAATGTCATTCCTCACATCAAAAGAAGAAAAAGCATCCGCAATTGTATCTTCTAAGACCTAACGATACAATCCACGAATGCCTCTTGCATTCTGTTACCCGGTGGCAACATCTATATTCGATTCACGGAATCCATAATTATCATTCTCCCTTTTTATAAAAGTGTTTCTGCGATAAATCAGCATTTACAATGCAAGAATTGGATGTCTAATTACTGTTCTCAATTTTTCGGGAGCAACACGTCTTGCGTCAGATAAATAAATTTCATGATGAAATCTCTTGTCAGAAATATCGAGCGTGTATCCTTTTTGCTCCATAAACTCGTGCATAAGCTGTACAGTAGCAGGCTCGTTATCGTAACTGCCAATATGCATACATTGAACGCACAATCCCTCATCGTAAGTCAAAAACTCAACTTTGGAAAAGTCAATTTTTTTCTTATTAGTGGCTTCCGAAACAGCCCAATCGAAATCGTTTTTTGAAACAAAATCGGGAACACGAATAAGAGAAATCCATTTGAAATTCTCTTTTTGAGAATAGTCAATACCCTGAATACCGTCCTGCCACCAAAATCCCTCCAGTGGTGGTACAACATAATCAAAATAGCCTTCTATCTGTCGGCTTCCATTTTTACTCATCTTTATTGTGAATGCTATGCCATAAAGCAGCCCTATTGCCTGTTTATAAGCACCATACTCTGCGTTAGGATCCCCTTGACCTCTCACAGCAATATAATTCATCGGTGGCACAGAAATAATTGTCGGTGTCTTTGGTGGCATATAGTATTCTTTGTACTCTTTTTTATAATCAAAAGCCATAGTAAAATCCTTTCTACACTAAATGTCGATTTATCTTATCAACAGTACAAAAATAAAAAGGGATTTATCATTTCACTTATTATGGATTCTGTTGAACAATTCATCTAAACAAATTATTATCAAAGATGTCTCTCCTGCAGTCTCTTATGAACATCTAATGCCCCATATAGAACATCTGTAACCGTCACTACGCCCGGATCAATTACATAACAGACAAGATAGTTATCTACTACCATCCGATGAATTCCCAATGAATGTTCCGGTTCGCATTCAAACAAGCCATACCTGGCAGGAAAATACTCCAGAGTCAAAATAGCATCTGCAATGCGATTATACTGTCCCATAGCATTTCCTGGTGCCTGCAATTTTATGGCGATATGCTCATACAATGCTTCCATATCCGCAAGAGCCTCATCAGTTATATTTACTGTATATTTCTCCATTAACTATGATTCTCCCTGAATTTTGCAAAAGCGTCTGCTGCACTCTGCGTATGTCCTGCTTTATATGAATCATAACCTTTTTGTATCTTCATATGAATCTGTTCTTCTGACATCCTAGATGTATCGATGCTCTCTGGCGCACCTGGCAATGTTACTGAAAATGGGATTCCACCAACTAATACAATCTGGTTTAAAAACATATCCACTGCAGTTGACATAGGGATTCCTAAACGTCCCAATATGGATTCTGCATCCTTTTTTAAGGTAGGATTTACTCTTAAATTAAGTGTGGCTGTTTTTTCCATCAAACCACCTCCAATCAATTTAATTGTAACGACATTGTTGTTACTTGTCAATTATATATTCTCTTGAGTTTCCGTTCCGTTTCTTTTCTCCGTTACAAATACTACGATACCGTCAAGCAGATTCGGCGTGTTTCTCCGGACTTCAGCTCCTTCACTCTGGTAAATGCAGCCAGATAGCTTCCTCTCGGCATGGTTTCTTCATATAGATGATACGAGTTACTATCACTGTTATCCGTACAATCCGGTTCCCTGTAGATTTGAATAACATCATCCGTACACACAGAACCTTGATTCGTGATCTGAACATAGACCCGAACAGAACCATCTACAATAGTTTCTTCCACCCGTTCTATAATCTGCTCTGTCTTCGATACGGTGAGACCATATCCAAAGCGGTATAACGGTTCTTCTTCCATATAGAGATAGGTCATATGATTGGCTTCAATATCGTAATCATTCTTATCTCCAAGCTGACCATCTCCTGCATACCAGGTCTGCGGAAGCCGTCCTGCGGGACTTATCTTGCCGGTCAGAATATCCGCCATTGCATTACCTAATTCTTCACTTCCGAAGGCAGACCACAGAATAGTCGTGATCTCCTTGGAAGCATTCTCTTCCACAACCGCGATCGGCGCATTAGCAAGCAGCAGCAGAGTAATATCCGAAAACTCCTTCCGTATCATCCGAAGAAGTGCCCTTTGAAATGGTGGTAATTCAATGCTCTTCCGATCCCTCTCCTCCTTACAGTTCACCATCGGATGAAGTCCAAAGCAAGCGATTACCTGTTTCTTTCTGTCTGTCAAAGCACACTCTGCCTCGCGTAATAGCTCCTCCGGAGTCTTTATAGTCTCAAATGCGACAGGCAGACTGCCATCCATATTGCGGAAGCCTTCAATCCCAGCATTTTCCCAGAAATGAAGTGCCTCTTCTGCCCGGAATTCCATGGTTTTACCATTCACATCGTATAATTCAAAGGCTTCATGCACAAACCAGCTGAATGCTTCATCTGCGGTTGCATACAGGATAAAGGAATCCGCAAGCTCCTCCGAATTCATGACCTTCTGCTCCGGACGCCTTGTAGTAAGCAGCTTGCCGGTAGACATAGAACGGATCGTAATATGAGATTCATCCCATAACATGATCCGG
>JAFUAW010000161.1 GCA_017460485.1 Lachnospiraceae bacterium
ATGAATCCCTGCCGATATGGCATGATCTACCGCAACCGATGCTCCTACCAGAACAAATAAGAATACCTCAGCAGGAATCCAGAGCTTATCATACTGACCGGACAGTTCCTTCGCCATGTCATGATTTCTCATGAAGATTACGGTTCCAAGACTCATTACCGCGATCAACGATGCAAATGGGAATTTCCCATAATCCGTCTCTAGTGCGGATAACAGAAAGCTTATGGTCAGAATAACAATTGTTCTAATCATCAGATTCATCTTCTTTTTTTCAAATAACAGGCTTAATAAATAACCGGTAATACCTCCGATCACGATACCGGTAAGAATAGATATCGGAATATTGAAAAAGCTCAACAGATCAACACCCTCTCCATTCGCAAATCCCGTAAATGTCGTAAACATCACGATCACAAATACATCATCAACCGATGCACCTGCAAGGATCATTTGAGGAATGCCTTTGTCATTCCCATATCCTTCATCAATCAGATTGATCATTCTCGGAACAATGACCGCCGGCGAAACCGCACCGATCACTGCCCCGAGAATTGCCGCATCCAGAATACTTATGTTAAGAATAAGCGGAGCAAGAAGGATCATACCGACCATTTCCAAACAAGCCGGAACAAAACACATCAAGATTGCAGGACGCCCGACCTTCTTAAGATCTGACAGGTTGAGCTTAAGTCCCGCCCTTATCAGAATAATAATAAGTGCGATTCTCCTTATGTCTGCAGATCTGTCCAGAATAGATGAATCGATCAGATTCAAGAAGTAAGGACCTATGATAATACCTGCCAGGATCATACCGAAAAGACTTGGAAAACGAATCATCTTACAGAGCTTTCCAAGTATGAGTCCGGACAACAGAATAACAGCAATACTGATCAGCATATTAGCCTCCTTCTGACGCAGAAAAGCTGATGATTTCTGCATCACAAAAAAATGCAGAAGTCATCAGCTTATTAAGCGGTTTAAGCAAATATGCTTAGGGAGACCTCATTCCCTTGATCAATTGTGTAAAGTATAACACAGTTTGCTTATTTTGTCACGCAAATATATTGCAATTCAGTATCGTTCCTTATCCCCTATGATACAAGCATAAAGATCCCGGCTGTGATCATACACAGAAATGGATAAGCAATGATCCTGACAATCTGGTTCTTGTTATTCCAGCCCCGATTCTTCCATCCTTCACACTCTGCCGTCTCCGGAAACAGCTTCTTGTAATATCCCGATGTCATGACCAGCCACTGATCCTGCACCAAAATGTCGAAGGCTTTCACGATATATAAGCAGACAACAAATCGAAGCCACAGCTTCCAGAACCCGTATCCGGATCTTGTTCCGTCTATACCAAGATATATCATCCCGGCCAGAAAAGAGATCAAAAACAACGCAAGTAATCCATGCGCGATCCACTGCTTCCACTTCGCCGGCTCCTGATGATCCTTGGCCGCCTCTCTGATATCGTCAGGCAAGAACCGTAAGATCAGGGAAGGCTTCGCCAGCGGACTTGCGATCACTATCACTGCTAATTCAATGAAACACATCATCAATGAAACAACAATCGTCTTAATCATAACGGCTTCTTATCCCTTCTGACTATGATCATCCAAAAATGCTATCATTCGTTTGGCATAGACTGCCGGATACTCATGAAGCATTTGTCCATGCCCCATTCCTTTATATACACGTTTCTTCAACTGAGGCAGATAAGCCTTCAGCAGCCGCGCACTCTTAGCCGGATACGGCTCATTCTCCCCATGCCAGAACACGACCGGATTCTTGTATTCACGCAGGTTCTCCTTGATGGTATACGTGTAACAAGCCATACAGGCATTTCCAACGGACATCAGGGAGACGCCCTTGTACAGAGTATCCAGAATCCCGCTGTTGCCCTTTCCCATCATGCTCTCAATTAACGGCTTCGGCAGAGGAATATTCTTCTTCACACACCAGATGGCTATTTGGAACATCCATTTGAACGGAATCGTCATGAGTCCCATTTTCACGGTAAATGCAGCGTCCAGAATGGTCTTGTCCACCTGAATCTTCCTGCGGCTGATCAGCTCCGTCGCAATCGATCCTCCCAGCGAAAAGCCCAAAAGTCCATATAATTCTCCATTCATATTCTTCCGCACATACTGCTCGATCTTCCTGCAGGAGTCACTGATTGAAATAAATGTTCGATTCTCCGTTCTTGAATGTCCGTCCAGTTCACAGACGATCACATAATAGTCCCGCAGATATGGCAGGATCTCATCAAATAAATCAGATGAATTTGCCATGCCGTGGATCAACATCAGTGAGCGGTTCCCTTGATCACCATGTGTTACAAATCTCATGCATACGCCCCCTGTTCGGTTCGCCTGCACTATGCGCAGCGACACCATTCCTCGTAATATATCATGAACCTCGTTCATCCGGTTTTTATCTACAATACTCCCAGCTGGATGAGCAGCCGATATCCTCCGTATATGATCACGATCAGAATCGCG
>JAFUAW010000162.1 GCA_017460485.1 Lachnospiraceae bacterium
TATGTACCGCTATGTTCAAAGCTAAGTGAGAACGAGTCCACGGTTGCCTATATACAATCAGCGCAAGAAATAGGGAGCAAATCGTGTGTTTCGCAATTACCCATCTATCTTACAAACTCCGCAGCGCGTCGATCGGATTCATCTTAGCTGCTTTTCTCGCCGGGTAGAGTCCGAAAAAGATTCCCACTGCCGATGAGAAAATGGTGGTTCCGATGATAACACCTGCGTTAATCGACGGGGTAAATGAGTAATTTGGCTTAACAGCCCCTACGATTCCCTTAATCAAAAATGCGCCGCCAACTCCGAGTAAGATTCCCAAGATACCGCCGATCAACGTGATGATCGCCGATTCTGACAGGAATTGCAATGTGATGGAACCGGTCTTCGCCCCCAGAGCTTTCCGGATTCCGATCTCTCTCGTCCGCTCCGTCACAGACACCAGCATGATATTCATAACCCCGATTCCGCCGACCAGCAGTGAAATAGCGGCTACCAGCGAGATAAACAGGGTAATGACATTAATTACCGTCGAGACGATCGACAGAATATCCGAAAACGACATAAATGTAAACGCTTCCGACCCATAGGTTCCATGTCTGGCATTCAACAGATTGAGCACCTCATCACAGGTTTTCTTCGAATCCGCGTCCTCCGAGAAAAGAAGGGTTACCTGAGAAGTCTGATCCATTCTAAGTCCGAGCGGTTCGGTCAGGCTGGTAAGCGGAACATTCAGATAGATCGGCATATCCTCATAAGCAAAGGACATCATGGAAGTATTCGAGGAATACGACGTAATACCCACTACCGTGTATTCCATGATCACTCCGCCTACCGATACTTCAATCGGCATCCCGATCACATCCGTATTGCCGAACAAACGGATCGCATCGTCCTCCGTAATATAACAGACCGGCATAGCACTCTCATATTCCCGCTCATTAAAATAACGTCCCTTCGTGATCTCCGTATATTGTTCAAAGAGATAATTATCCGCATTGCAGCCATACACATAGGCATTGAAGGTTCCCTTTGCAGTATAAGCTTCTCCGGAGAGATTCAGCGGATTATTATACGCCTCAACGCCTTCCACATTCTCAAGGATGGCGTCAATATCATCATTACTGATCCACTCACTTCCGGTACAGAACAGGCTTACCTGTCCGCCTCCTAAGGTAGAGAGCTGGGAATTGATCATTTCCTTTGCGCCGTTACCAAGCGCTAAGATCAGGATTACAGATGAGATCCCGATAATGATTCCCAGCATGGTAAGTAAGGAACGCATCTTATTGGACAGAATATTGAAGAATGCCATTTTGATATATTCTAATAATTGAGCCAAGCTTCTAACCTCCCTGACGTCCATTCGGCCTTGTCTTCCGAATATCTGTATACAATCCAAGTTGACGATTGCACCAGACATTCCTTATAGACACCGATCAAAATAATCCGTTATTCATCCTTCTGCTCTGTACTATCATCCAGATCATCAGCCGATTCCGAAGTTGCAGCTTCTTCGTCCTTTTGATTGCTCATTTGTTTCTTGATCGCATTCTGATTGATCACGCCCGGAATCTCTTCCGTTCCGTCTCCGTTCGTCAGATTCGGAACAACGACCGCACCCTCGGAAATCGCAGAGGAAACCGTAGATACTACCAACGAATCCTCATCGATTCCATCCTTGATCTCTGTACGATTCAGATCGCTGATGCCAAGTGTAACATATTTCTTGGTTACGATATTATCCTCTACCACATAGACAAAAGTACCATCATTATCTACATTGACGGCCAGATTCGGAACCGTCATAACATTTTCTGCCTTATCGGTATGAATGATTACCTTCGCGTCCAGTCCCAAGATCAGGTTCTGATCCGGATTCTTGATCGTGATCTCTGTCTCAATACCGGTTCCGCCGGAAGCATTCGCCTCCGCCATATGACTGATATAAGTAACCTCGCCTTCATACTCATTTCCAAGTGCCGTGATCGTTGCCTTCTGTCCAAGCGATACCTTCTCAATATCCTTCTTGGATAAGGACACACGGATTCGAAGATCATCCATATCTGCAATGGTAAATAACTGATAACCCGGTGCAGCCGCAGATCCCTTCGTAATGGCGATTGACGTTACAATTCCATTCTGCTCCGCTTTGATGCCGGCTCTTCCTTCCTCTAACATTGTTGTTGCGGAACGAACCTGCATATCCGATAACTGATTTGCAATATTTAACTGCTCTCTCTGTGTATTGGTAAGCAGTCCCGCCTCTCCACTGGATACAATCGACTGCTGTGTGGCCAGCTCACTCTGCAGCGCGGCAAGCTCCGCATTCTTCGTTTCCGCCGCATAGGATATGGTTGCGGAAGCATCCGGAAGCTCCTTTAAGATCGTCTCCATATTCGCAATGGAAGAGTCAAGAGCATCCCGTTCCGCACATTTGTTAATATATGCCGGATCCACACTGATATCGCTGTCTGCCGGATATGCATCTACAATCGCCTGAATCTCTTCCAATACCGTTGTCAGACGGATACGCTTCTCCTGAAGGGAAGTTTCCAATTCTGCCCTTGTCGCATCTTCCGGGATATCCTGATATAGTGCTTCAATCTCCGCTTTTTTCGCATTGATCTGACCATTCAGTTCCTCAATCCGCTTCTTAGCCTTATCCACTTCCGCGCTTGCCTTATTCGATGCATCGATCGTACTCTGGCCGGACAATTCCGTAGATCTTGCATTCAGATTTGCCTGATCTAATTGATCCTCTAAGGACTTGACATCAAATGTAAGAATGGTATCTCCTTTTTTTACGGTCTGTCCCTGACGAACCTTAATATCTTCAACCTCTGCCGTCACATTTGTTGTATAAGCAACGATCGACCCACTGGTAATTGTTCCGCTGGTATTCACGGAAGAAGTAATATCTCCATACTCCGGAAATGCCACGTCTACCTGACCGCCGGTAAGGCTTTGCATCGCTTTCGACACTGCTGCCCCTATCGCGATCACACCGATGATAAGTACCGCAACTACAGCCAAAATGATGATCAGGACGATCTTCTTTTTTGATTTTTTCTTCGTTCCTGCCTCTGCCATCTCTACATATCCTCCTTACTCTCATTTGTATCCATAACGAATTTCTCGGATTCTAACTCTTTTCTTATATCCATCGATTCTGAATTATCCCTAACCGTATCCGATTCGATCTTACCATCCATAATCCGCACTACCCGCTTCGCATTCGCCGCGATATTGTCATCATGGGTGATCAGGATAACCGTCCGCCCACTCTCATGGAGCTCATGCAGAATCTTCATGATCTCCCGGGAGGAGCCGGAATCTAAGTTACCGGTTGGCTCATCCGCCAGGATCACCGGA
>JAFUAW010000163.1 GCA_017460485.1 Lachnospiraceae bacterium
ATATATCATGAACCTCGTTCATCCGGTTTTTATCTACAATACTCCCAGCTGGATGAGCAGCCGATATCCTCCGTATATGATCACGATCAGAATCGCGCCGATCCCGAAGATACAGAAGATCCAATAACTGATCATATCCATAGCCCTGCGTATTCCTTGAATATAATACCAGAACCCGCTTGTTCTATCTTCCGGTCCAACAAATGTGAGCAGAAGCACAAGGCTTGCCAACAGTATCGACACGATCAACACAATTACACCCGGACTCATAATCTACCATCCCTTGTTGGTTAGTTATTTCTAACTACGAATCATATCATAGAAATCGTTTTTTTTCCACTATAAGTTTATCTTAACAAATATCCGTGCAAGCACGTCTGCTTGCCTCGGAGAACACGCAAAAAGGAGACCAGCCACATATTTCAGCGGCTGGTCCGTTATGGCATTCGTTTTATTATGTGAAATATGAGGAATCATATTTGACATCTTTTTCATAAAATCCTTCATCGTCTTCGACGATAATGGCTGCCTTGATCAACTTAAGGAAGCGAGTGTCCTTCCGGCATCCTTGCATGCTTCTTCGATATCCGGAGTCGGCGCGCCATTAACAGCGATTCCCTCTCCGTTAACAACAGTTGCTCCGGCTGACTGAATACGGGCTTCCCAGTCGCGCATCCACTCCTGATTGCCCCATCCATAAGATCCAAATAATACCACCTGTTTCCCGGAGATCACACCTTCAATGTCACACATATATGGTTCCATTTCTACTTCTTCGAGCTGTTCCGCGCCCATAGACGGACATCCGAGAGCCAGTGCCTTGACGGATTCCGCATCCGCTACACTTGCTGTTCCTACCGAGATTACTTGAGCTTCGCCGCCTGCTTCTTCCACTCCCTGCCGGATATACTCAGCCATCGCTGCTGTATTCCCTGTTCCACTCCAGAAAATGATATTGACTTTTCCCATTTTATTATCCTTTCCGCACTATATGTATTGTTATAAACTATTTTACAGTTAGTCGTACCTAACTTTAATTATAATAATATAACCGGTTTGAAAAATCAATACTTTCAAATGAAACGTTTTCTCAAATTGAAATGTTTTTTTTGTAATCCAATTTACTGATCTACTTCGACTTATATCTTCCCTTGTATCCCCTATATGCAAGATCCACCTCATGAAGCATCCTTTCCGGTTCCAGCAGAAGAGAGCCATGTCCCCTGTACAGAAAGACTTTATGGGCAAAATGATATTTGGTAGGATCCACTTTCCTTAATACATGCTTAAGACCGGGCTCCTTCTCTCCATGCCACATATAGGAATCCGAGAGATTAAAAGCCTCGTATTTGTAGCGATACGGCATCATAGAATATTCCAGATTATAAAGCGTTTTCTTTGATACACTTTTATACAACATGGAATCAATATCTTCTCCTAATATCCTGTTAAAAAGACCCATATGCCTGAATGCAAAGAACTCAACAGAAGTAAGTACAGATGCCAATATTCTCTTAGATAGATCAAGCCTAAAATTCGGATACTCCAGTATCGTGAATCCGTCAGCGATCGCGGTATGTACAGATATTCGTTTATCCAGAAGTATTTCTGTCATGATCATGCATCCAAGTGATTCTCCAAGCATGATATCGATCTTTCCATCAAAGTTATCTACGATATAATTCGAGACCTTTTTGGCTTCTGCAATGACGCTGACCGCATCCACATCAGGCTCGTCCGGATTAAACCCATCCTCCGCAACAGCAATGATATGATACTTGGACCTGGCCACATCTATAAACCTTCGAAAGCTCAGTTCCCAGGTGGTATCTACTCCATGCAGAAGAAGAAGCGTGACCGGATTCTCCTTTCCAAACTCATAATATTTCATAAAACAACTCTCCATTCATTCTATATTCATTCGATCTTCAGTAATACTCTATCGCGAAATCAGATCACAGATCCATGCGGTAACAGCCGCAACAGGAAGCGCAATGATCAGCTGTTTGATCTGTTCCTTGCGATTATAACCGAATTGCTTCCATCCCGCGCAACCATCTGTCTCGGGATAGAAATGCTGGAAAAACCGGGTCTTTGTCAGTATAAAATAATCAAAAAACAAAATATCAAATGCCTTCATCCCATAGATCATGATCAAAAACCGAACAAGAAACCGGATATAGGTATAATTCCGTTGAATACCATCCCATCCGCCATAGATAAATGCTCCTATCATTCCGGTAATTATAAGGATTTCAAGTGCCCATCCGATAATCGGTGCCATGTGGAACGGAGGTTTGTGATCCTTTGCCTTCTCTTTCACATCATCCGGAAAAAACTCAATAATGATCGAATGCGGATAGAATGCAGCCGCCGCCCATTCCATTAAGAAAAATAAAATCCACAGAATCATCATCAGCAGTATTGTTACCAACATCTTTATTGCTCCTCCATCCGTATATCTGACTTATTTGAACATAAATTATCCGGTAATCAAAGTGCTATTCGGATGATCTTCATTTTGATCAGACTATCGCAGAATTTAATCATCATCTTATGGACTACACCTACTTCCCTGTAGATATCGCGATATCCCCGCATATAACTTTTTGCGCTTACTGACTGAAACGGCAGATTCCACCTCACAATCTCTGACTCGTCTTCGACAGAAAACAAGGCATTCACATCAGTAATACCGGCTTCTTTCAGCCAAGTCTTCGTCATCATCTTAGCTCCCCTTCTGTTACATGTATCAAACACAAGAATTCCACCCGAAAACCGCTTCGTCAGTTTTTCAAAAAATGCCTTCACATCCTCTGTCTTAAAATAATAAAAGACCCCGGAAGCAAAGAATACCGCACCGTCTTCTGCATTGATCTGATCCATCCATCGATCATCATTAAGGTCAAATGCCAGATTCTGTTCCCTTTCCCTCACAGGCAGCAATTCATTTCTCAGCTTGATCACATCCGGCATATCAATGTTATATCCAAGACAGCTTCCATTGTCACATTTGTGGAAAGTATCGTCCAAACCACAGCCAAGATTCACAACTGCCGCTCTCTCATGATACTTCAAATAATCAGTTATCTCCCATGCGAGATTATACTGTCTCTGTGCAACTTCTAAGGCACCAAAGAGACCTAATGTACTCTCCATTTGTTTCCCTTTTTCTGAAAAATCATAATCCAACCTGTTACAAATCCGCTCCGCCTCGGGATCTGAAAATAACTGCGGAAAATGTTCTGAACATACTTTTCTTCCATATAACGGGATAATCAAAGTCTCTTGTATCGTATTCTTTTCAATATGATATTTTTCTTCCATACTCATATTTCACACTCCCTTTATCAAAATGTTATTCAGTGATCCGCCCTGCTTTCCGCAAGTTCAAGAAACCGACGGCCGGAAGCACAGACTATACCTTGTCACACCGTTATCCGCAGTAACGGAATTATACAGCTCACATCCAAAATGCCGGTACATATCGGCATAGTCCTTCATATCTGTATCAAACAGCAGCGGAATTCCCTGCGCTACCGCCTGCTCTTTGGCATATGTAATCAGCTCGGAAGCGATTCCCTGTCCCTGATGGTCCTTGTCCACACATACCATCAGCGCATCTATATGTCTCTGCTTTGCATACTGTTCATTGGACTTGCTGATCTGGTTGGCAAATCCCATAAGGCTTTTCAGCTTGGAGAATCTTAGTTTCCCAAGCATCCGGAAAAGCATCTTGATCTGCGGTAATTTATGCGCATTCCCCGAATCCTCCAGGCCAATGAAGCCGGTCATCTCATCATTGGAATACAGCTCGCCCGCCTCATAGACGTAATCGACGTATAACGCCATGTACTGTATCACATCCGCCCTGCGCTCGTCCTCCGTCCCCCAGTTATGAAAGAGCTCATTGGATACAAATGCCTCGCCAACGATCTTACGAATCTTATCAAGTTCATCATCTGTAATATTCTCGACTTTATGAAT
>JAFUAW010000164.1 GCA_017460485.1 Lachnospiraceae bacterium
CGATCTGGGGCTTGGAAGCTCGAACCGTAGACTGTATGCGGCGCTTATGGTTATGGATACTTATAAGAAGGATTGTACGACGAAGGGAGATATCCTGCTTGGAAGCGTCCTTACCATGACGATCACGATGGAAATCTGCCTGATCATTGCGATCATGACGATCAATACGACCGTGATCACGAATTCGTAAAGACATATCGATATTCATTGGACGGAATGCATTCGTGTTGCCCTATTACTTTGTGAAGGATCGTCGAGTGGTAAGAAGTCAGAAAGGAACGGAATGGTTATATGGAAATCAAAAATTCGAATCCGTTGATCTCATATATTGATTTTTCGGAGTTTAAGCTGAATAAGGATGGTCTGATCCCTGCCATTGTACAGGACTATCAGACCGGCGAGGTTCTGATGCTTGCGTATATGAATGAGGAATCCTATAACAGAACCGTTGAAACAGGGCTGATGACTTACTATAGCAGAAGCCGTCAGGAACTATGGGTAAAGGGTGATACATCGGGGCATTATCAATATGTGAAGGAGTTAAGGCTGGATTGTGATAATGATACGATCCTTGCCAAGGTGGAGCAGATCGGAGCCGCCTGCCATACGGGAAGCTATTCCTGCTTCTTTCAGGAGCTGGCAAAGCCGGAGAATAAGAAGATATAGGGTATTATTTGATATTTTTCCCTATATTAGTATGGTATAAATCGATAGATTGTGGTAATATATGGGAAGTGATTGTTTGATAGCATTGATAAAATGACTGTTAATTGAATGAGATGCTTATTATTCATAGTCTTATTACAGTCTATATGCATATCAATGATATCAAAAAAAGGAGGAAAATCTATGGAACCAGGATGGGGCGCGTTCGGAGCGGAATTATTACGGTATGTAATATCAGCAATTGTACTTCTTGCAACCATTGTTGCGGCTGTATTTGCAGGAGCGGGAATCCGTAAGGCAGTCGATAAGAAGAAGCTGGAGAAAGAGTCTGTAAAAGAATCGACAGAAGTGTAAATGTTATTCGTATAATTCATGCATATCATTTCAACAGCCAGTAGTCATATACTGGCCGTTACCTATTTATTCAGGAGGAATAGAACATTGGAAAACTATGGTGTTAATGAACTGAGAAAGATGTTTTTGGAATTCTTTGAGAGCAAGGGTCATTTGAAGATGAAGAGCTTCTCTTTGATTCCGCATAATGATAACAGCCTGCTGCTGATCAATTCCGGTATGGCGCCGCTGAAACCTTATTTTACCGGACAGGAGATTCCTCCGAGACGCAGAGTAACGACCTGTCAGAAGTGCATTCGTACCGGTGATATAGAGAATGTCGGTAAGACGGCAAGACACGGTACGTTCTTTGAAATGCTGGGGAATTTCTCCTTTGGCGATTATTTTAAGAATGAGGCGATCGAATGGTCCTGGGAATTCCTGACAGAGGTTGTAGGTATTGATAAGGATCGTCTGTATCCGTCCATATATCAGGAAGATGATGAGGCATTCAAAATCTGGAATGAGAAGATCGGAATTCCGGAGGATCGGATCTTCCGGTTTGGAAAAGAGGATAATTTCTGGGAGCACGGGGCAGGTCCTTGCGGCCCTTGTTCTGAGATCTATTATGACCGTGGGGAGAAATACGGCTGTGGCAAGCCGACCTGTACCGTAGGCTGTGACTGCGACCGGTATATGGAGGTCTGGAACAATGTATTTACCCAGTTTGAGAATGACGGAAAGGGTAATTATACGGAGCTTGCCCAGAAGAATATTGATACCGGTATGGGACTGGAGCGTCTGGCTGTCGTTGTACAGGATGTCGATTCGATCTTTGATGTGGATACGGTCTGTGCCCTGCGGAATAAGGTGTGTGAATTTGCGAATGTAACCTATAAAGAAGATGAGAATCAGGATGTGTCTATCCGTTTGATCACGGATCATATTCGTTCGGCAACCTTTATGATCTCAGACGGTATCATGCCGACCAATGAGGGACGCGGCTATGTACTGCGCCGGCTGATCCGCCGTGCTGCCAGACATGGGCGTCTGCTTGGCATTGACGGCATGTTCCTTGCTAAGTTATCTGAGACGGTAATCGAGGGCTCCAAGGATGGATATCCGGAGCTTTATGAGAAGAAGGAATTCATCTTCAATGTATTGACACAGGAGGAGACCAAGTTCAATAAGACCATTGATCAGGGCTTATCAATCCTTGCCTCCATGGAAGAGGATATGACTGCCAAGGGTGTGAAGACACTTACCGGAGCAGATGCATTTAAATTATATGATACGTATGGATTTCCACTAGATCTGACAAAGGAGATCTTAGAGGAAAAGGGTTATGATATTGATGAGACAGGCTTTAAGGCGGCTATGGAGGAGCAGAGAGTTGCCGCCCGTACTGCCCGTAAGACCTCGAACTATATGGGCGCGGACGCGACGGTATATGATGAGATCGATCCTTCGATCACTTCTGAATTCGTGGGATATGACCGGTTAGAGGCTGATTCGAAGATCACCGTGCTTACGACCAACCCGATTGCTGCCCCGGATTCCTCCGAGGAGCAGGAGAAGGGAGAAGTGGTATCTGCGATCGTAGATGGTCAGCATGCGACCGTGATCGTGGATCAGACTCCGTTCTACGGTACAATGGGTGGTCAGGAAGGCGATACCGGTGTGATCGTAACATCAGAAGGAGAATTCCGGGTGGAAGAGACGATTCACTTAAAGGGCGGCCGGATCGGACATGTGGGAACCATGACGAAGGGCATGTTCAAGGTCGGCGACATCGTGACTCTGAAAGTGGATGAGGCAGGACGTGCGAATACCTGTAAGAATCATAGCGCAACACATCTGTTACAGAAGGCACTGAAGGTAGTGCTTGGCTCTCATGTAGAGCAGAAGGGCTCTCTTGTGGCTCCGGATCGGCTGCGGTTTGACTTCTCGCATTTCTCACCGATGACTCCGGAGGAGCTTCAGAAGGTGGAGCAGATCGTGAATGACGAGATTCGCAAGGCAACGCCTGTAGAGACGAAGATCATGAGCTTAGAGGATGCGAAGAAGACCGGTGCAATGGCACTCTTCGGTGAGAAATACGGAGATGTGGTACGTGTGGTTACCATGGGGGATTTCTCGAAGGAATTATGTGGTGGTACACATGTTGCCAATACCAGCAGTATTCAGACCTTTAAGATCATTTCTGAGGCCGGTGTGGCTGCCGGTGTTAGGCGTATTGAAGCACTTACCGGGGAAGGAGTATTCCGGTATTATCAGAATCTGGAGAAACAGCTTGCTGAGGCTGCTATGATCGTGAAGGCAACTCCGGCAACGCTCATGGATAAGCTAAGTCATATGATGGCAGAGATTAAGGACTTGAGCAGTGAAAATGAGTCCTTAAAGAGCAAGCTGGCACAGGATTCATTGGGTGATGTGACGGATCAGGTAACGGAAGTGAAGGGCATGAAGTTCCTGGCGGCTTCTGTTGCGGATGTGGATATGAACGGACTGCGGGAGCTTGGCGATCAGATGAAGAATCAGCTGGGCGAAGGCGTTATCGTACTTGCGGCTTCGAAGGACAGTAAGGTCAATCTTGTGGTAATGGCGACTGAGGAAGCTGTGAAGAAGGGCGCGCATGCCGGTAATCTGATCAAGGCGATCGCACCTTGTGTCGGCGGTGGCGGCGGCGGTCGTCCGAATATGGCACAGGCAGGTGGTAAGAATCCGGCAGGTATCGATGAGGCATTGAAGCTTGCGAAAGAGACGGTAGAGACACAGTTAGCATAAAATACAATTGATTAGAATAAGTGGAGTACGTATGAAAAAGCAGGTTGTTGTAATTTTAATAGAAGCAGTGATTCTCCTTAGTCTGATCCTCGGCTATATGTTCTTCAAAGAGAATCAGAGCAAGAATCCGAGCTATGATGATGTTGTCACGGATGCTGTATTTGAAGTGCCTGCAGAGATGGAACCGGCCTCCGAGAATATCACGGTGGAGGAGGAGACGCTGCATGCCTCCTTAACCTGTGTCGGCGATATTATGATGCATTCCTGGCAGATCAACCGGGGCTATGATGCGGCAACCGATACCTTTGATTACATGGAAAGCTTCACTTATGTAGAAGATTATTTAAACGAAGCGGACTTTACCTTCGGGAATCTGGAAACGACACTTGCCGGACGGTATAACGGAGCGAATTCCGACGTGCACGGTTATGCGGATTATCCGATGTTCAACTCACCGGAGGTACTGGCAGATAATTTAAAGGAGCTCGGTTTTGACTTTCTTGCGACGGCTAATAATCATTCCCTCGATTCCTGGGAGGATGGCATCTATGCTACGCTTGATTATCTGGATTCTGTCGGAATTCCGCATGTAGGAACCGCAAGAAGTCAGGAGGAGAAGGACAAGCTCTGTATTATGGATGTGAATGGGATTACCTTTGGATTCTCCTGTTATACATACGGAACCAATGGTCTTCCGGTTCCAAGCGACGCGCCGTATTGTGTGAACAGCTTATATAATTACGATGACGCAGCGATTAATGAAATGTGTGAGAATGTCCGCCGGTTGGATGAGGCCGGTGTGGATGTCGTAATGCCGATCATTCATTTCGGTACTGAATACCGGGTTCCGCCGGATGATTGGCAGAAGATGTGCGTGGACCGGTTATTTGAGGCGGGTGCCGATGTGATCATAGGCGGTCACCCGCATGTGGTTGAGGCCATGGAGGTACGGGAGCTTACGAATCCGGATGGCTCGAAGCGTAC
>JAFUAW010000165.1 GCA_017460485.1 Lachnospiraceae bacterium
AAAGTATACATATCTGCTCCACGATAATGATAATTTAGATCTTGTTACCGTATATCTGTTAGATCAGGTTCAAAAGGGAAATAAGATACCAAAAGAGGCAGTGGCACATCTTAGAAAGAATAAATTAGTTGAAGGCAGGGCGAGTAATCTGTATCTGGCTGCTCCGCTGGCGCAATCTATCGAAGAAAAAAGCAAATATATAAAGAATAAAGGGTTTGATGATCAGTATTATAAGGATATGATATTAAACTATATTAAGGAATTTGGATCGGCAAAAAGAGCAGATATACGAGAGTTAATAATCGACAAGTTGCCCGAAAACCTTACATATAAGCAAAAAGAACGCAAAATCCTGACCTTGTTAACTTCTTTAAAAAATAAAGGTATCATAACAACGGATTCGAGTAATAAGCAAATGACTAGCTGGGTTTTAGTAGAAAAAAAATAAAAATTGGGTTAAGTTATGGGTTAAGAAAAATAAAAAAAAGAATAGAAAAAGGCTTAAATACAAGTGTTTTAGAGCTTAACCCAATATATTTTTTTAAGAAATTGGGTTAAGCTTTGGGTTAAGATATAGGAGAAAGATTTAAGTACCTATTGAATTCATATTTTGGAAAGGAGATGACATATATGGCTGTACATATTTTTACTGTTTCGGAGGAAAACTATAAAATTTGTGTTGAGAAAGGTCTTGTTGCACTTCCTGAGGCTAAAGAAGGACAAAGACATGATAATGTTTTTGATGGATTGTTATCACGTTTGTCAGGGGTTAAGGAAGATGATTATGTATTGATGTATGTTATCAAATCAAAGTCTTTACGTGGTGTATGGCAGGTAGAAGGACGACCATTTTATGAAGAAACCCGTGTATGGGAGGATAGGTTATATCCATTTCGATGTAGAATTAAATGGTCGAAGTACAATTTTCAAAATGCTTTGAGATTAGATGATATTAATGATTTACGTAATACCGGAAAAATTTGGACATGGGCTTTAGAAAGATCAACAGGGTCTAATTCCATGTTTTCTATTTCAAATGGAGAGTTCCTTACATTATTAACTGAATTTATGAAAATTAATCCTTTTTCTACGCAAAAGGGTATTATTATGCAACCATACCAGTATCGTGAATTTAATATCATTGATAATTTGCATTTTCAAGATGATGAGCCGAAATATGAGTTTACAATTATGGCATTATTGAGCGCAGAATTCGCAAGAGGATCTTATCTAGATATTTTTGGAAATTATTCAGATTATCTTTCTTATGTACCTACTAATTTAGGAAAAGAGATAGATTTTTTGCTGATGTATGATAGTCCGATATCTGAAGGGCAGGTTGTGTCCTATGATATTATTGAGGTCAAAAGAGATGTGTTTAATGAAGATGCCCTAAGTCAGTTAATTAGTTATGAATCGTGGTTTCTTCAGAAAAAGGTATCTGGTGATTCCAACATGGTTCGGACGACTGCTATTGCAAAATCCTATGCACCTGATGTTATACAGTATGTATCACAAAGATCACATATAGAAAATAAGCCTATTAAATTACTACAATATTCGTATAACAATGGAAAACTTGATCTTATTGATATTTCTGTCTAAAATAGTAACAAATCATATATATTTTTTTGAAGTCGGATACATGTCCGGCTTTTTCTTACAAAACTGTAAGTTTCCCTGTCACGTAATTGTAAGTCTTTTATGTTACGATTACTCTATCATCATTTATTATCACAGACATATCCAGACTATATATGCGATGGTAAAATAGTGGATAAGATAAATGTAGTCTGGGGTTTCGCAGAAGAACATATTCAACAATACATTAGTAATCGCAAAGAACACAAGGAGGTTCATTATGGATATTGTAACAATGGAGCATGTGACAAAGGTATACGGAGAGAATGATACGCGGGTATGGGGACTGCATGATGTGTCCCTGACTGTGGAGCAGGGCGAGTTCATGGCGGTGGTCGGTGCGTCCGGTTCGGGTAAGTCGACGCTGCTTCATATCATGGGCGGGGTGGACAGCCCGACGAGCGGAACGGTGGTTGTGGACGGCAAGGATATCACGAAGATGAATGATGAGCAGATGGCGGTATTCCGCAGACGGAAAATCGGCTTTGTGTTTCAGGCGTATCATTTGATCCCGGTGCTGACGGTGGAGGAGAATATTACGATGCCGATCTTACTGGATCATCGGAAGCCGGATAAGGAGTATGTGGATCATATTATGGATCTGCTGGGTATTGCGGATCGGAGGAAGCATTTGCCAAATCAGTTATCGGGCGGGCAGCAGCAGAGAACGGCGATCGCGAGAGCGTTGGCGAATCGTCCGGCACTGATTCTTGCGGATGAGCCGACGGGTGCGCTGGATTCGAAGAATGGGAATGAGGTAATCACGTTGCTGCAGAAGTCGGTGAGAGAGCTGGATCAGACGCTGGTGCTGATCACGCATAATATCGATCTGGCGAGAGAGGCGGATCGTATTATCAAGCTGGCGGATGGAGAGATCGTGTAAGCTATTCAGAGTAATAAATAGAGTAATGATCAAGGTAGCACCTGAGTTTCTGGAAATAGCGGATAGTGGGGCAAGTATGGCGGCGCATGAACCAACAGCAGTATAGTCGGGCAAATCAATCACCAGCTTATAACATATTTCAAGCTATAACAACAGAAAGAGAGCATAAGAGAGCATAGCTATCGGGGAGAGCAGGTACATTCTATGACGAATTATATTCAACTCGCGATCAAGTATTTACAACAGAATAAGCACCGCAGCTTTATCACGATTCTGGGGGCAGCGGTCACGGTGACGATTCTGTATGCGCTCCTTAATACCGGCTGGGGTTATTTGCTGCAGTCACGGCGGGAGATGCGGGAGAGTCAGGATTATGAGATGGTTCTTTTTACGGAGATGGAGGAGCAGATTCAATCTATAATCAATGATCCGCTGGTGAAGAGTGCGTATATCGGTCAGTATTATTCATATATCGCGGGGGAAGGCAGGATGTATGAGAATGCTCTTTATGTGAATACGGTGAATCCGTATCGGATTGATTCGACATTTGATACATTAAAGAGCAGATATAGCGTGGACGGCAGGATTCATGATGAGCTTGCATGGACCTATTTGCAGGGAAGTGAAGGCAGTGGGATCGTTGTGATGATCTACTTTTCGGTCATGATCGCATTTATCTTCGCGATTATCGGTGTGGGAATGATCCGGAATTCGATCCAGCTCTGCATGTTCGAGAATATTCGGGATTACGGAAATCTTCGGTGTATCGGAAGCTCTAAGGCGGAATTGAAAATGATCATTTTCATGCAGGGTATGATTCTGGAGCTGATCGGCATTGCCGCCGGAACGATTCTTGGAACAGCGGTTACAAGCGGGCTCAGTGTGTACTTGAAGAGGTTTAATTGGTTTCATATTGAGGGCGGTTTTCACCTTCTGCCGCTTCTGCTGATCTTAGCGACATTTCTGATCGATCTGTATTTTGCAATGGGAGAAAATGCGAAGCTGGTGACGCGGATGACTCCGGTGTCGGCTATCCGCGGGGAGTACATGATCCGCCGGGAGAAGATCCGGCGGCATGAGAAAAATATGATCCGGAAACTCGCGGTTAAGCTCTTCGGAATGGACGGAGATTATGCATATAAGAGTTTGAGGCGGAGTCCGGGGCGGTTCTTCCGGTTAATAGGAACAATGGTATTCGGGATTGCGGCGGGAATTATGGTGATGATCCTGAGTCACAGCCTGTATGCAATGCTGCCGGAATTCGGCTATTATCAGATGTATATTATGAATACGTTAGATCCTACGGAGCCGATGGAGGCTGTTCAGGGGTCCTTTCCATCGCAGCAGACCTTACAGGAGCTGTCGGATATTCCGGAGTTTACGGAGGTGAAGTCTGCATACAGTGCAATTGGATTCTGTGCTTCTCTGGACGATCTGACGGAGCATTATACGGTTAAATATGTGAAGAATCTGGATTATGATTATGAGGCAGAGAAGAAAGCCGTGGAGGAATGGGCCTCGGATGAAGTATCCCTGGAGGAGCTGGTGGAGGGTGCAGATGATTCCAATGAATCATATATTCCATATGGCTATCAGGAGGTTATCGGTTTTCGTTGTATCGGTTATGACAAAGAGGATTTGGCAAGGGAGAAGCCGAATCTGGTAGATGGGACACTGGATGTCAGTGATCATGGAGTTGTGCTGATCAATCAGTTAGAGGTTGATACTTTTGAGGAGTCAGCAGACAATGCAAATGTATTCATCAGTACCGGAAAAGAAATCGTCGACCAGACAACGTATCAGGTGGGGGATACCATTGATATTGTGGATATCGGGGAATTCCACCGCCGGATCGATGGGAAAATGATGGAACTTAATGAAGAGTATACTGCAAAATATCATGCTGTATTAGAAATCGATCCGGAGGATGAGAATCATCGTGTCCTCTCGATTGTACGAGATTATAATTATGCAAAGCTGAAGCTTGTGCTTGAGACATGGGAGGAATTGACCCGGGAGGGCTGCTATAAGACCTATACGATCGAGGGGATTCTGTCAGAGGATCTGAATGTGGAGGATCCTGTATTCTTCGAAGGAGGAAAAGTACCGAAGCTTCTGATGACGAAGGAGACTTACTATGATCTGACCGGAACGAGCGCGGATGAGCCGACCGGTTTCTTATATCATATGGACCGGCTTCCGCGAAGGAACATGAGTGCGTATACAGATGAAACCACAGGACAGCTGTTGGATGCCGGATATTGGAATGGTCTGATGACTTCGTATTGCGATGTGTCGGATTATCTGGAATCCATTCAGGCTGCGCAGTATCTGAGACGGGTGTTGATCGGAATTATATTGATCGTGGTATTTATCCTGATGGTAGCCGTAATCAATATGATCAATGCGACCTCCAGCAACCTGTATCTTCGCCGGAGAGAATTTGCACAGCTTCGGGTGATCGGTGTGTCGAAGCCGCATTTGACACGAATGGTGATGTTGGAAGGGGTAATTGCGGCGGTGGTGGCGAGTGTGATCGGAATCCTGCTTGGCACCGCATTCAGCTTCATGATCTATGTGGTACTTCGGGGAATCATGGTTGATTCGGGCAATCCGTTTTATTACTATTTCCCTGTTGGGACAGCAGTACTGGCGATCGTGGTATCGGTGCTGGTGGTCTGCGGAGCGATCTATGTGCCGATCCGGAGGTTGGGAAATGATCTGTCTGCGGATCTGAAGACCGGTGGAGACTGATATGGTAATAGCGAAATATGCGGATTTATCTTTTTCCATTGTGCAGATTGTATATAGGCAACCGTGGACACGCTCTCGCTTAGCTTTGAACATAACGGTACATAAGGTGCTAAAAAACAGCACCTAAGTACCGATGTTCAAAGAATAGTCCACTCTGCCTATATAGCAATCCAGCACAATGAATAATGGCTCAAAAAGTTATTTCGCAATTACCATATTCATGATAGATACAAAGGAGCGTGCAAATATGACGAAGTACACAATGCTTGCCTTAAAATATTTGAAGCATGATCTTCGGCGGACGATCATTTCCGTGATCGGTGTGACGCTGGTGGTGATGGTGCTCTACGGGGGACTGAATCTGGCGTACAGCTTCTTCTTGCAGATGCGGGTAGAGGAGCGGGATGGTCAGGATTATGAGATCGTTCTGGTCGTGGAGGATGAGGAGACAGCGCAGCAGATCCTGGAGGAACCGAAGATTAAGAGTGCTTATATGGCACCATTTCTGGATTATGTGTATGACGATGAGAATGGCTGGACGGAAGTGCTGTATCCGAATGCCATCTATATGAATACAACCAATCCATACCGGATGACTGCAATACTTTCCGAGCTGCAAAGGAAATATGATGTGGTTGGTGATTATAACCGGCCTTTGGCAGAGTTCTATTTTCAGGGAGAGGAGGGCTCTATCTGGATCGTGATCGTCCTTCTTGTTCTGGTTATTGCGTTGATCTTCTCCATCTTCGGTGTCGGGATCGTGCGAAATGGGATTCATCTGTCTATGCTTGAGAATATTCGGGATTACGGGAATCTGCGCTGTATCGGAAGCTCCAGGCAGCAGCTGAAGCGGATCGTATTCCTGCAGGGGTTGTATATAGAGATGATCGGCATTATCTTTGGTACAGTTTTGGGAACTATGCTGTCTCAGGTAATCCGCCTGATACTGAAACAGGAAGGAATCATCGGCGGC
>JAFUAW010000017.1 GCA_017460485.1 Lachnospiraceae bacterium
ACAAATACAGATGCAAGCTGATCGACAGAAGTACAAGCTGCACCGTTAAATCCATACCAGCCAAGCCACAGGATAAATACACCAAGTGCACCAACTACGATATTATGTCCCGGAAAAGCATTGACCTTCACGACCTTGCCATTCTCATCCCGTTCAAACTTACCGATTCGTGGTCCTACCATCTTCGCACCTACAATGGCTGCAATACCACCAACCATGTGGATCGCACAGGAACCTGCAAAGTCATGGAAGCCTAACTGTGACAGCCAGCCGCCGCCCCAGATCCAGTGAGCCTCCACCGGATATACCAGTGCGGATATAACCGCTGAATAGACACAGTAGCTTAAGAACTTCGTCCGTTCTGCCATTGCGCCGGACACGATGGTCGCGGTGGTAGCACAGAACACTAAGTTAAATACAAAGTTAGACCAATCAAAGTTCTCATACGCGGTGAAGATGTCAAAGCCCGGCTTACCGATCAGGCCAACCATATCTTCACCTAACAATAATCCAAACCCGATCAGGATAAATACCACGCAGCCGATACAGAAATCCATCAGATTCTTCATCAGAATATTACCGGCATTCTTCGCTCTGGCAAAGCCCGCTTCCACCATCGCGAAACCGGCCTGCATCCAGAATACAAGGGCTGCACCGATCAAAAACCATACTGCAAAAAGTTCACCATCTAACGCATTCATAATCTCTTCTGTCATACGAACTCCTCCTTTTAAGCAGCACCAGTTCATGTTAGCCATACATGATTTGGTTTCTGCTCATATCATTAAAATAAGGCACTTCCGGTCATGTTCACCACAACCAGAAGCGCCTTTGCTTCTTATACCATCTTATTTATCTTTCTAACAGTGCTCGCTGATCCACATCAGTTAAGTATCAGCTTTCATTGTTAGAGTTCTTTATTTCACAGAGAACAGCAGCTGTCCATAGCTTGGGAATGGCCAATCCTTCTGGGAGGTCAGCATCTCTGCCTCATCTACATAGGATCGTAGCACATCCATCCTTGGAAGCATCTCATCTCTGACAAATGCAGAAGACTTGAAGATATCCTCTAATCCCTTAAAGGTACTTAATGCATCCTCGAGATCCTTTACCGCATCCAGAATGTGATCGGTAAGCTCTGACAAGTGCTCCATCGTTGATACCTCATAATTGCACTTGACATTCTCACTTACCTGACGCATTAAGGACGTCGTCTGTGCCAGCCGGAACAGATACCGCTCGATCGCCGGAAGATAATTCTTCCGAACCATATCCACCATGGTCAGACCTTCGATATTCACGGTCTTCACATAATTCTCCAACATGATCTCACATCTTGAATGCAGCTCGGTCTCCGTAAATACCTTGTGTGCGATCAGCATATCCATATTCTTCTGATCCAGAAGATGCGGCATCGCATCTGCTGTCGTCTTCAGATTAGACAGGCCTCTTACCTCTGTTGCTTCCTTGATCCATTCCTCGCCATAGCCATTGCCGTCAAAGAGAATTCTCTCATGCTCCTTAATGGTTCTCTTGATCAGCTCGTGCATAGCCGTCTCAAAGTCCTCCGCCTGCTCTAACTCATCCGCATATTGCCGTAAACTCTCTGCCACTGCCGCATTCAACATGATATTGCAGCAGGCGATGCTATTAGAAGAACCCAATGACCGGAACTCGAACTTGTTGCCGGTAAATGCAAATGGTGAAGTCCGGTTACGATCCGTCGTATCTCTTGAGAACCTCGGAAGTGAATGCACTCCCAATTTCATGATGACATCCTCGGTACCCTCATACGGCTTATCATTCTTGATCGCATCGAGGATCGCGGATAACTCATCGCCAAGGAATACGGATATGATTGCCGGCGGAGCCTCATTTGCTCCCAATCTATGATCATTTCCGGCTGTAGCCACAGACAACCGTAACAGATCCTGATAATCATCGACCGCCTGAATAACTGCACATAAGAACAACAGGAATTGTGCATTTTCATACGGCGTCTTACCCGGTGATAAGAGGTTGACGCCCGTATCGGTTGCAATCGACCAGTTATTATGCTTACCGGAACCATTCACACCGGCAAACGGCTTCTCATGTAAGAGACATACCATTCCATGCCGGCTTGCCACCTTCTTCATGATCTCCATCATCAGCTGATTCGAATCCGTTGCCACATTCGTGGTGGAATAGATCGGTGCCAGCTCGTGCTGTGCCGGAGCCACCTCGTTATGCTCTGTCTTGGCTAAGATTCCAAGCTTCCACAGCTCATTATTCAGATCCTCCATAAACTCGGAAACCCTTGGCTTGATCACTCCGAAATAATGATCGTCCATCTCCTGCCCCTTCGGCGGCATAGCACCGAACAAGGTTCTGCCTGTATAGATCAGATCCGGACGCTTGTTAAATACCTCTTGATCGATCAGGAAATATTCCTGCTCCGGACCTACACTGGTTCTGACATATTTCACATCATCATTACCGAAGAGCTTCAAGATCCGCTTTGCCTGACGGTTGATCGCCTGCATAGAACGAAGCAGCGGTGTCTTCTTATCCAGCGCCTCTCCGGAATAGGAGCAGAACGCGGTCGGAATACATAAGGTATGATCCTTGATAAATGCATAGGAGGTTGGGTCCCATGCTGTATAGCCTCTGGCCTCAAAGGTTGCTCTAAGACCACCCGATGGGAAGGAAGATGCATCCGGTTCACCCTTAATGAGTTCCTTTCCCGAGAACTCCATCAGCACTC
This sequence comes from Lachnospiraceae bacterium, assembly GCA_017460485.1. Classification (GTDB taxonomy): domain Bacteria; phylum Bacillota; class Clostridia; order Lachnospirales; family Lachnospiraceae; genus CAG-632. The sequence continues at coordinate 2,747 of JAFUAW010000017.1, forward strand.
CTCCATCCGGTGAAGGAGAGATAAAGCTGTCATGCTTCTCAGCTGTTACTCCGGTCAGTGGCTGGAACCAATGGGTAAAATGCGTTGCTCCATGCTCAATCGCCCAATTCTTCATTTCCTCTGCCACCGCATCCGCAACCGTCTCATCCAGTCGTACATTCTCGTCGATCGTCTTCTTCAAAGACGCATATACATCATCTGATAATCTGGCTCTCATCACTCTGTCATCAAAGACCAGAGATCCGAATAATTCAGGTATGTTTTGTTTTTCCATCGCTGACCTCTCCTTTTTCATTCTCTTATTATTCCTATCATTCCTTACTGATCGCGCGCATGTATCGGCAGCCCCTTCTGTTATATGCTAAGACCATCTCTCATCTTCATGTCCCATAAGAACAGAAAAAGCGCCTTAGATCTATAATCTAAGACGCCATTGCCTTTACAGTTAGTGATTCTACACCCATAATTATCAGTTGTCAAGCACTTATTTTAAAAAATATTCATCAGGTTATTCATCATAATTGCTGCCCTGATCTGCTTCCATTACTTTCAGAAGCTCCTCTGCCAGCTTCTGTACCGCCATCGTGCCGCCCCGCTCTGCGACCTGTCTCAGAGATTCCTTCGCTTCCTGATAT
>JAFUAW010000166.1 GCA_017460485.1 Lachnospiraceae bacterium
ATTGCCTGTGTCATATCGCTCCGGCTGGTATCCATACTCATTCCCATGAATACGCCTCTTGCGTCCGGATCATTATGCGGAGAACGTTCTCCCATCAGATACGGCAGGAAATAGATCTCATTCTTACCCAGTTCCTGAATATCCTTCTGCTCTGCCGCATAGTCCTGTGCCTGCAGGATATCCTCTACCCACCATTTATTGCAGGATGCCGCAGACAGCATACATCCCATCAGGTGATAGCGTCCGGTTGCATGAGCGAAGGAATGCAGCGCATTCTTATCATCCACCGAATACTGATCAGCCGCAATGAAAATGGTGCCGCTCGTTCCCAGTGAGATATTGCAATCACCGTCATGAATCGTTCCCGTTCCGATAGCCGCTGCCGCATTATCCCCGGCTCCTGCGATCACCTTGACCTCATGACCAATTCCCAGTTCATCTGCGATCTCCGGCTTCACCGTACCGATCACTTCATAGCTTTCAAAGATCCTGGCAAGCTGTGATTCCTGTACGCCGCAGATCTCACACAGCTTCTTCGACCATGTGCGATTCTTAACATCGAATAACAGCATACCGGAAGCGTCCGACACATCCGTTGCGTGAACACCGGTCAGGCGGTACGCCAGATAATCCTTCGGAAGCATGATCTTACAGATCTTCGCAAATAACTCCGGCTCATTTGCCTTCATCCATAACAGCTTCGGAGCCGTAAATCCGGCAAATGCAATATTCCCTGTCTCTTCTGACAGAATCTCCCTTCCGATCGTTTCATTCAAATATTCACATTCCCTGCCTGTCCGCCCATCATTCCACAGAATAGCAGGACGGATCACCTGATCCTTATCGTCCAGGACTACCAGACCATGCATCTGTCCTCCAAAGCTGATTCCCTGTACGAAAAGTTCGCTTCCTTGAATAAGCTCCTTCATACCTTCCACCGACTGCTCATACCAATCATACGGATTCTGTTCAGACCAGCCCGGACGTGGGAAGCTGATCGGATACTCCTTCGATACCACCTTCACGATCTTCCCATCCTCGTCCATCAGGATCAGCTTCACTGCCGATGTTCCAAGATCCACCCCAATATAACCTGCTTTCATGCTGTTACCCCTTTCTTATATATGTAATTCATATTCTATTTGATAATACTGCATCAATATCCCGTCATCTGTAATTGATTCTGCATCCGCCATCTCCAATATTCCATCATCTATGAGTGCTCTGCAACCTGCTGCCCCCAACAGACATTTGCACCACAATATCCCATCGTTAATAACACCCTTCCAATTACCATCACCAGTACCATATTATCATAATCCGAATTCATCTGGCTATTTGATTTTCCCATCTCATATACTATATAATTTCTACCTTTGGGCATGAATCGTTTCTGCCGTATCAGCATCTTCCACACTCACTTCTTCCGCGAGATTCGTGATCCAGATTCCCGCCTTGATCAGAATGTATCCCACAATTACCTTCAGAATATCCAGAGACTGAATGATCGTATAGATTGCTAGGATCGGAAGTCCGGTATAATTGCATAAGGCAAGAGCAACCGGGACAGAGATCACCCAGGAATAGACGCTGTCAAACAGGAACGTGATCACGGTCTTGCCGCCGGAGCGCAGAGTAAAATACAGGGAATTCAAGAACCCCTGGATCGGAAAGAACAAGGCGGTTACAATGATAAACTGCGTTCCGTAATTCCGCACCGTCTCCGAAGTATCATAGGCCTTCGGAAAGACTCCGGAGATAGCAATAAGGACCACCGTTAATCCAATACATAGGAAGCCCGTAAACCACATCAACCGGACGGAATCCTTCTTCGCTCTCTCAAGCTCGTTAGCCCCCAGCATCTGACCGATCAGGATCCCGACCGCACTACCGAGTGCGATAAATACCACATTTAACAGATTACAGATAGCGTTGGAGATATTCAGTCCGGCAATCACATCCAGTCCCCGCTTGGAATAACACTGCGTCAGCACTGCAATTCCCGCCGCCCACAAAAATTCGTTGATGAAGATCGGAAGCCCCTTTAACAGTACCGGTCCCGCCACCGAAACAGGCACCAGGAGCCTGCGATAGATTCCCTGCAGAAATGTATGCTTCTTTCGGTCCGCATGTGCCCAGATCACAAGTGCCGCCAGTTCTACGAATCTGGACAGCACAGTCGCAGCTGCGGCACCACGCACCTCTAATCTCGGGAATCCGAACTTGCCATAGATCAGCAGATAATTAAATACCACATCTACCAATACCGATAGGATTCCTGCCACCATCGGCTTCATGCTTTCTCCCGTCTCCCGCAGACTGCCCGCATAGACCTGGGTAATCGCAAATGGAAGGAATCCAATCAGCATGATATCAAGATATTGCTTGCTGTAGAATAATGTCAGCTCCGGATCAATCTCCGTTCCCTCACCGGTCAGATAACGTTTGAGCAGAAAAGTACCACCAAAGATAAAGATCAGCGTTCCTAAGATCACACAGAAACAGGCCACCCACCATTTTAACCGGAAGATATTCCGAACGCCTTCTGTATTACCCTGACCGTAGTACTGCGCACCGTAGATCCCCGGTCCGGACAAGCCGCCAAAGATCGCCAGATTAAAGACAAAGATCAGCTGCCCCGCAATGGAGACTGCCGTAATACTCTCTGTTCCCAGTCCGCCGACCATGAGATTATCTACCAGCCCTACCGCATTGGTAATCCCGCTTTGGATCATCATCGGAATTGCAAGCTGGATCGCTTTTTTATATATCGTATTGTTGTTATTCATCCTATACACCATTCTAACTGCCAAGCTGCCCTTGGATTTTAACATAATCAACACAGCTTTATGTCTAACTTCCCGCATATTCTTTGAACGTTAATGCTCATACTATACACTTTGGTCAGAACAAAAGCAAGTTGTCAATGGAAAAAGCTGCAGCCCAAAGGAACTTATCCATAAACGAAAACATTTTATATTCTACTATATTATTTTGATGTTTTATGTTACAATAAGAACAACTATAGGTTCTTATCATTTGAAAGAACTGAATGATCGATTCTAACAAGCAATTACATCAAAAAATTCATATGAAAAAGAAGAAGGGAGAATACAATGAAGAAGTCTACTAAGAGTTGGATCATTGCCGGATTATTGACGCTTGCTACATTTCTGGCAACCATTTACAGCATTGTTGCTTATCACGACTCCGTAATGATCGTCGGGATTATGTGCCTGCTGTTCCTTGGCTCCGCATTCTGGCTGTTTCTCTGTATTAACAGCATGCTGGAGGCCCACAATTCACGGGATGATAAATCTGTTGGCGAAGAGCAGCGGGAACGTATGAATTATGAAGGAATGAAGCTTCAGGGAGAAGAAATGCTCCGCCTGATGAATTCTTTGGGAAAGGGAACCTATATCAGCACCAAGCGCTCGGCAGAACACTTGAATGCTTTATTGGAACAATACTCCGAAAGCCGCACAACAACTGAAAAGCTCTTGCAGACACTGATTGAAGAACAGACCAAAGCCGCAAAGATGCAGATCAAATATAATCAGAATGATACCGGCAAGATGATTGCTGCATTAAATGAGCAATGTGCTCGTATGGATACGGATTTTGACCGATGTATCAACGCAATTCAGACACAGACAGCATCCGGTTCTTCTCAGAATAACGAAGTAGTATCGGAATCTTTACATACTCTGACTGTAGAACTGGCTCACATAAACAGCAGTATCCAAGCATTACAGATCCAATTGAATTCGATGCCGCAGCAGCCCGCATACGCATATGTACCGCCAATGCCGCAAATGGCTGCTGCTCCGGCTCCTCAGCCTTATATGGTCCCGGTTACAGAAGAAATGCCGGCTCCTCAGCCTGAACCGGAACCGATTATGGAAGAAGCTCCGGCTCCTCAACCCGAACCGGAACCAATTATGGAAGAAGCTCCGGCTCCTCAACCCGAACCGGAACCAATTGTGGAAGAAGCTCCGGCTCCTCAGCCTGAACCGGAACCAATTATGGAAGAAGCTCCGGCTCCTCAACCCGAACCGGAACCAATTATGGAAGAAACTCCGGCTCCTGCTGCTCCGGCGAATGATATGGGTATGATGGATCAGGCTATGATCGATGCTATGCTTGCTGCCGCTGCTCCGGTCGCAAATGAACCTACGATTCCCGAACCGGAACCGATTGTGGAAGAAGTCAAGGCATCGGAGCCAACTCCGGCTCCTGCTGCTCCGGCAAATGATATGGGTATGATGGATCAGGCTATGATTGATGCTATGCTTGCAGCCGCTTCTTCTCCGAAAGCAAATGAACCTACGGTTCCCGAACCGGAACCGGTTGTAGAACAGGCACCTGCAGCAGATACCTCTGCTTTGATGTCAGGAGATCCGAACAAACAATTATCTCCGGACGAGATTGCAGCATTATTTGCAGCTATGGGTTAGCTCTTACTATAAAAGGCATTACAGATCCTATATCTGCAATGCCTTTTATATACTCTATCATCAAATTGTATTACTGCTCTGTCAGAAGCTCGAGTGCTTTCTGCAGCTGTGTATCCTGATCCTCCGGTACAACAGAAGTATATTGATATTCCTCCGGTAATTCCACAACTACATCCGGTTCGATTCCAATCTTATGAATATCATTTCCGTTAGGAGTAAAATACTTAGCAATTGTCAGCTTCACTGCAGATCCGTCTTCCAGAGGAATTACCTGCTGCACAATTCCTTTTCCGAAAGTTGTTGTTCCTACCAGTCTTGCCTTACCATAATCCTTCAGACACCCTGCAAATATCTCTGAAGCACTTGCACTATTCCTATTCACAAGTATTATGATCGGAAGATCCAGACTCTGATTATCAACTGCTTCATATTGTTCTATAATATTATCATTCTTATCCTTCGTATAGACGATGATACCATCTGTGATGATCCGGTCACACATATCCACTGCTGTTCTCACATAACCGCCCGGATTATTTCGAAGATCTATGATCAAGCCCTGCATTCCCTGTGCCTGAAGATCATCCACTGCCATGGAGAACTGTTCGGCAGTTGCTTCATAGAACTCTGTTACCTCGATATATCCGATCTTATTATCCTTCATAGAATATGACACAGTAGAATTATCTATTTTTCTTCGCTCGATAGTGAATTCGAGTTCTTCCTTGGTACTTGGGCGATAAAATCTGACATTTACCGTAGTTCCCGGAGTTCCTCTGATCCATGTTACCACCTCTGACACATCTTCTCCGTTTAATTCCCGACCGTCCACTGCTATGATCCTGTCATTTGTCAGAACACCTGCCTCTTCTGCACCACTGCCCTGAAATACCCGCATAATCGTTAGAACTTTTGTTTCCGGATCCTGCTGAATGGATACTCCGATCCCTTCATAGGAACCTGTTGAAGTAGTCATCATTTCATCATATTCTTCCGCAGTATAATAGGTCGAATACGGATCATCCAGACTCTCAACCAATCCTTTATACAAATATTCCTCTCGTTCTTTTTCATCTCCGGTTTCAAAATAAAAATGATCATCGATCAACTGATTGATATAATCTATTTTATTGTCGACATCAGAATAAGAACTCCCACCGTTACTGCCTGACATTCTACCGGTTCCGAACTTGTCTCCCTCTCCATTCGATGACCCTCGGGGGCTTGTTGACAAGAGACTGCATCCACCTAAGGACAAGGTCAGCACAATCATTCCTATACTTATTTTAGTCAGCTTTTTCATTACCATTACTCCATTCTGTATATGCCGTATGTTAATCTGACAGCATATATCATAATTATCTGCTATAGATCTTTTTTGCGGTCCTTCTTTAATAATAATTCATCGGATTTACGGAATATGCGGACGATATATATCCTCCAACCCGTATTTCAAAATGAAGATGTCTCCCCTGTGTTGCCCCGGTAGCCCCGGAAAGCATTATTGTGTCTCCGCCATTCACCCTCTGCCCGGCGGATACATACAGAACACTTGCATGCATATAAATCGTATACATACCATTGCCGTGACTGATAATAATCCAGTTGCCGGCAGTTGAACTGTACTGTGCAAGAACAACCACTCCGTCTGCGGCAGCCACTACAGGTGTTCCATCCGGACACCCAATATCAATACCATAATGGTTTGCTGTAACAACGCCTCCATCAGACTCTCTTCGTCCAAATGGAGAATTGATCCTATAACTGCTCGGCACCGGCCATACCATGGCATTGCTTGGCGGATCTTCTCCTGAATCTTCGGTGGATGAATTCTCCGTTGATGTATCTTCCGTCGAGGATTCCTCAGTAGATGCTTCTTCTGTGGATGAATCCTCAGTAGTATCCTCTGTATCGGAAGAAGTGGTCTGTTCTTCTAGTTTACGCTGTTCTTCTTCCTGTCGTCTTCTCTCTTCTTCTTCCTGCCGTTTCTGCTCTTCTTGTCGCCTTTGTTCCTCTTGCTGTCGTTTTTGTTCTTCTGCAACACGCTTACGTTCTTCTTCCTCTGCGCGCATGGCGGCCTCAATTGCTTCTATCTGACTTGCGGCAGCCTGAATCTCCGCATCATACTGTGCAACCAATTGTTCCTGATTGGCAATTTCCTGATTATATACCTCCATCTCTTCCTGCTTTGCCATAAGAAGGTCATTCACGGTATCTTCTTCCTCCTGTACCTGATCCGTAACCTGTTCAATCTCTGCAAGATCCTGTTCCAAGACCGCTTCCGCTTCAGCCAGCGACTGTCTGGTCTTAGCTAATTGATCCAGCATATTGTAGTCATAACGGGTCAGGGCAGATGCATATTCCGAATCATTCAGGATATCATTCATGGATTCCGCCGAGAACAGTGGAAACGCATAACTGCCGGAGCTGTTCACATACATAAATTGGATCCGGGCACACATATCTGCATACTGCTGCTCCTCTTGCTCCCGGATCTTTTCAATATCTTCCTGTTTTGTCAGAATCTCTGATTCCAATTCATCTTTGCGGGCATTCAGATCCACGATCTTTCCCTGCAGCTCACTGACCTGATTATCCAGATCTCCGATATAGACTGCTAGATCGCTTTTCTCTGATTCCAGCTGTTGAAGAATCTGCTCTGCCTTGGACTTATCATTTTCAGCCTGATCCTTATCCTGCTGAACATTCTCCAGGGAATCGGCATAGACCTGAGTCGACAACAACATAGACAGCAACAGTACTGCCGCTGACCTGCTTAAGTCCATCCATCGATTCTTCTTACATGATCGGTTTCTCATACGTATTTCATTCTTCCTTACAATTTATTGGAAATAAGTTAACGGATCCACCGCATTTGCCGATAAATAACCTCCGATACCGACACCAAAATGAAGATGCGGTCCGGTTGACCATCCGGTAGAACCTACTAACAAGACAGTATCTCCGGCATTCACATATTGTCCTTCTGTTACACACAGTTGAGACGCATGCATATACATGGTATATAAGCCATTGCCGTGACTGATAACCACCCAGTTCCCCGCTGAATTACTATATCTTGCAATCACGACAACACCGCTTGCCGCCGCAATCGCCGGTGTTCCGGTAGGAGCTCCTATATCGACACCTTTGTGATTGGCATTGACATATCCACCATCCGGAGTACGATATCCGAAATAAGAAGTAATTCTGGTACTGGAAGGACATGGCCATAGCAAAGCCCCGCCAGAGTACGGAACAAATTCTGAATTCTGTGCCGCCTCTGCCTCCAACTGGGCAATTCTTGCAGCAGCCGCTTCCAGTTCTGCATCATACTGTTCGATCAGTTTCTCCTGTCTCGCAATCTGATCTTCATATTCAGAGATTATCTTTGACTTCTCGTCAATCAAAGTGCTGATCTGAGATTCTTTGGTCTCAGCATCAACTGTCAGCTTCTCTACTGCCTCCAGATCCACCTGCAGCAGAATCTCATCATTAGCAATCTTCTCCCGGGTTGTCACAAGCTGATCAAGCATATCATAATCATAACTTGCCATCGCTGATACATATTCCGGCTGATTCAAGATATCATTCATGGATTCTGAGGTAAAGATCGCATCTGCATAGCTTGTTGCATTATTCTCATACATAAACCGGATCCGGGCACACATATCCGCATATTGCTGCTTCTCATCCGCCTTTGCCTGTACCAGTTCCTGCTGCTTAATCTCGATCTCCGTCTCCAGATCATCCTTCTGGGTGTGGAGTTCTTCAATCTCCTCCTGCACCTGGGCCAGCTGCAAATCCAACTGCGCTACATAAGTCTCCAGCTCCGACTTGGAATTTGCGAGACTGTCCCTGATCTGCTCCGCATTATTCTTATTCTCCTCTGCCGCCTCTTTATCCTTTTCCGCATCCTCCAAAGCTGTGGCATAAGTCTGTGTAATTGTCAATAATAATACTATTGCGAAAGCTGTTGCAGCCTTCCATATAGATCGATGCCTCATAAGTATCCCTCCTATGTCATCGCTATACTTTCAAATGCTTTCTGGTTGTAACCATACTGCCGATAAAACCAATCCCGACTCCGACGATCAGACATACCGGTATCAATACACGGAATACTTCATCCCTTGGCAGGAAAGTCAGCCATGTCTGCAATATGTTAAAACGATCGGTCAGAAAATCCACGATCATACCATACATAAAATACAGCACCACTACCGGAATTACCGATCCGACAAGACCGATGATAATACCTTCCACAATAAATGGGGTTCGAACAAAGAAGTCTGTAGCTCCGATCAGCTTCATGATGGAGATCTCTTCTTTACGAATGGTAATACCTATTGTAATTGTATTACTAATCAGGAAAATGGATACCAAAAGCAGAATGATAATTACCGCAATGGAAGCATATCCTACTAATTTGTTCAAGGAAGACAGATTCTCGGCTGTTGCCTGTGAACTCTTAACCATCCGAACACCCGGAAGTCCTTCCAGAAACTTGACGAATTCTTCCTGCTCTTCAATCTTGGCGATCGTAATATTATAGGATGCGTAATCCTCCAACGGATTATCCGTACCAAATGCTTGATCGATCTTCTCCTGATCATTCTTGAACAACTCCTTGGAGAACTGCTTCCAGGCATCATCCGCAGAGACATAATCCATCGTATTCACTTCAGAGCGCACGCGGATCGCCTCTCCGATCTCTACGATCTTTTCCTCCGAAAGCCCTTCATCAAAGAAGACAGATACCGCCACCGACTGTTCCATTGTGGTCATCATGGAGTCAAAATTCATAACAACTCCATAAAACAATCCAAACAAGAATAAACATGCAATAATTGTTCCCACGGATGCCAAAGAGAATAATAGATTACGTTTGATATTCTTCAAACCCTGCTGGAAACAATACCATAATGTACTAATCTTCATCTATATATTCTCCCTTTTTCTCATCACTGATAATAACACCCTTTTTCAAAGTAATCACTCGCTTTTTCATGGCATTGACAATCTCACGGTTGTGTGTAACAACTACAACCGTCGTTCCTCGCTTATTCACTTCATCCAGAAGATTCATGATATCCCATGAATTCTTAGGATCGAGATTACCGGTCGGCTCATCCGCAAGAATAATGGACGGATTATTGACCAAAGCCCGGGCAAGAGCCACTCTTTGCTGCTCACCACCGGATAACTCCTTCGGATAAGACTTATATTTGTCCCCGATTCCTACCTGTGTTAATACAGAAGGAACCTGTCTCCGAATATATCTTGGCGGAGTCTCAACAATTCTCTGTGCAAATGCTACATTCTCATATACGGTACGATCCTTCAGCAATCGGAAATTCTGGAACACCATTCCGATATCCCGACGAAGCTTAGGAATATCGCGGCGTTTCAACTTCGCGTAATCCTTACCGCTCACACGAATAGAACCGGATGTCGGATCCAGTTCCTTCAGTAATAGTTTCATTAATGTTGTCTTGCCGGAGCCGCTGCTTCCGACAATAAATACAAACTCTCCTTTTTGAATGGAAATACTGACATCATTTAATGCCGTAATCCCGGTAGGATATTTCATAGTTACATGATCAAGCACTAACATACTATGTGCTCCTTTCATTTATCTCGAATTAATACCTGAAATGATATTGCACTCATTTATGATCATAACGCAGACAGATCACATTAGTCCGTTTGACCTTAATATACCTAATAATCCAACGATTCCATATATTTCATATATTTTACAACCATCAATGCGATCTTGAAGGTTATGGCATCTTCAAATACTCTCAGATCCAGACCAGTGCTTTTCTGTAGTTTATCCAAACGATATACCAAAGTATTCCGGTGAATATATAATTGTCTGGAGGTCTCTGATACATTCAGGCTGTTCTCAAAGAACTTGTTAATCGTCGTAAGCGTCTCCTCATCGAACTCATCCGGAGATTTGCCTTCAAAGATTTCTTTAATGAACATCTTGCAAAGCGGGATCGGGAGCTGGTAGATCAGACGTCCGATACCCAGATTACTGTATGCGATAATGTTCCGGTTGCTGTAGAAGATCTTGCCTACATCCAATGCCATCTTAGCCTCTTTATAGGAACGCGATACTTCCTTGATCTCATTGACGATCGTTCCGTAAGCCACATGAACCGTAGACATCGCTTCCGTATTCAGCATATCCACGATCACTTTGGCGGTCTTATTCAAATCATCATAGGTCTCATTTGCCTTCACTTCTTTTACAAGAATGATATTTTTCTCATCTACTGCCGTAATGAAATCCTTGGACTTCGCCGAGAAAATGTTCCGTACTGTCTCTAAGGCATTATTATCCTTTTCCGTCTTCGTCTCGATAATGAATACGATTCTTCGCACATCCGTATCGATATGCAGCTTCTTTGCACGATTATAGATATCCACCAGCAAGAGATTATCAAGCAGCAGATTCTTGATAAAATTATCTTTATCAAAACGCTCCTTGTAAGCAACCAACAGATTCTGAACCTGAAATGCCACCATCTTACCGATCATATATACATCATCATTCTCGCCCTTGGCTAAGATTACATATTCCAATTGGTTATCATCAAAGACCTTGAAGAACTGATATCCTTGTAACACCTGACTTTCTGCCGGAGAATCCACAAAAGCAAGGACTGCTTTCTCATATTCATCGGCATCCCTAAGCGTCGATGCCAGAATCTTACCTTCTGTATCCATCACGCAAAGATCTACACGTGTTATGGATTTAATTCCTTCAATAGTATCCTGCAGAATTTGGTTTGATATCATATTCCCCACTCCTTCTCTTAAAATATATAATCAAGTGGCATAGCCTACATAACTTTCTGTCTTCGCATGATCGACGAGGATCTCAAAACCTTCGGTTTTTCGGTGTCTACTTTGTACGCATTTTGACTAGGCTCGAAAAAACCTCGCCAAGTCAAAAAAGTGCGTTGCACTCAAATGGCCTTTCGACGTGCACCCCTCACAGCTTCGCTGCTCGGTCACGGGCGTTCGCCCTATACAGCTATCGTTCGGCAAATTGTCTTACGAGCAAGCTCGACGACCATTTGCCATCCGCCATCTTTGCACGTCTCAATGCTTTCGTGCACATTATACCACAAAAAAACAAGGAAATACATTAAAAAATGCATTTCCTTGTAAAAATTCACATAATTTTCAATTTTCCGAAAGAAAACTGATCAGATACAGACTAGTTAACGATTACCTGCTCTGTTTCCTTATCAAAGATATGGATCTTAGAAAGGTCAAATGCAAGCTGTACAGTATCGCCAGGTCTTGCGGTTGTACGAGCATTAACTCTTGCGGTAATATCGAACTGATCGATCGTGAAGTACAGGTATACTTCTGCACCAAGCATTTCATAGATGTTAATCTTAGCATCAATGATTGACTCCGGTGAAGACTCGATGAAGAGCTGCTCGTCATGAATATTCTCAGGACGGATACCTAATACAACTTCCTTATCAATGTAGTTCATCTCGATCAACTTAGCTGCCTTTGTATCCGGAACCTTGATAGAATGAGAACCGAACATCAACAGTACATCGGATCCGGACTTAACAACCTTACAATCGATGAAATTCATAGGCGGCATACCCATGAAACCTGCAACGAATAAGTTACATGGCTTATCGTATAATACCTGAGGAGTATCTACCTGCTGGATGATACCATCCTTCATAACTACGATTCTGGTACCAAGTGTCATAGCCTCGGTCTGGTCATGTGTTACATAGATGATGGTTGTCTGCAGTCTCTGATGTAACTTAGAAATCTCAACACGCATCTGAACACGAAGCTTAGCATCCAAGTTAGACAAAGGCTCATCCATCAAGAATACCTTAGGCTCACGCACGATAGCACGTCCCATGGCAACACGCTGTCTCTGACCACCGGACAAAGCCTTCGGCTTACGATCCAACAAATGCTCAATATCAAGAATCTTAGCAGCTTCATGTACCTGCTTGCTGATCTTCTCAGCAGGAACCTTTCTTAACTTCAGACCAAATGCCATGTTATCAAATACGCTCATATGCGGATACAAAGCGTAGTTCTGGAATACCATCGCAATATCTCTGTCCTTAGGTTCAACGTCATTTACGAGCTTATCGCCGATCCATAACTCACCCTGAGTGATATCCTCCAAACCTGCGATCATACGTAATGTTGTAGACTTACCACATCCGGATGGTCCTACGAAGATAACGAATTCCTTATCTTCAATCTCAAGATTAAAATCCTTAACGGCATTGAAACCATTCGGATAAATCTTGTACACGTTCTTAAGTGATAAACTAGCCATTTAATATTCCTCCTTGGATTATGTTTAAATTCTGACTAACGATAGGAATATCATAATACATTTCATTTTTTAAAGCCATATTACTATTCAACAAATAAACGCTTTCTATTTTGTGAATTCTGCATATTGTTTTAATTTTTTATGCAAATCTATTAAATTTTTCTCCCGATTATAGTATATTCTGCCCTATATTCTTGCATCGTCTTCAATACCATGAAACCCTTCCCCGTAAGCGTCTGCCGCATCCGTCACAATAACAAACGCTTTCGGATCGATCCGGAAGACCATATCTTTTAATTGAACGATCTGTTTCCTTGACACTACGCAAAGCAGCATATTACGATGCTTGCCCGTATGCATCCCCACGGCGTCCAGGCCTGTCACGCCCCGTTCCATATCCCGCATCAGTGCTCCGGCGATTGATCCCGCCTGATCCGATATGATATATGCCATCTTCGAGAACTGCAGTCCGTCCAGGATCCGGTCAGAAATCCGCATCACAATGAAAATAGATATCAATGCATATAAAGCATGTTCCAGATCAAACACTACCATACAGACAAGCACGATAGCCCCATCGATTACAGCCGCCAATCGGGCTTCGGATATAGACCGGAGCTTTCGGTGGATCAAGACCGCCAGCAGATCTATGCCGCCTGTTGTTGTACCGGCTGCAAAGGTAAGTCCCATTCCGATCCCCATGATCACGCCGCCAAATACCGCGTTAAGCAGCAGATCCTCCGTCATCAGCGATCTTACCGGTATGATCGCCAGTGCAATCGTAAACAGCAGCGTATCCAGAAGTTCACGTCCGAGGAAATGCCCTCCGTACCGCAAATAAGCAATTAAAAAAAGAGGAATATTACAGACCAGAGTTGTTATCCACAATGGGACACCGCCCTGCCATATATTCCCCGTAAGTCTTCGTATTATAATTCCGATTCCCGTAACTCCGCCTGTTACCAGATCTGCCGGCTCATATATCAGATTCACGCCTGCCGCCATCAGGAATATCCCTGTCGCAGCCGCCAGCCGATTGATAAGACTAATTCGGAACTTTTGCTTTCGATTCACTGATTTTCCGTTCCTTTTTTATGAATTTGCGAAGCTCCTTTTTCAGATTCCTTCGCATAGTCATAGTATGGAACACTTTTCTTTTTTTAATCATTTCACGGAGAAGAATATCTCCAAGACATATACATAAACGGCTGTTTGTGCGATGCCGGTTATTCTCCAGATACCGCTTCATATCATCCGTTGGAAGCCCAAGCACCAGAATCTCCGGAGCGACAGAATTGATCTCATTTACCAAAGCCTCATCCGATGCCATTTGCTCCATACTGATCGTATGAAGTGCCAGATAAGGAAATGTCTCACGAAATATCCGGAGCATTACTTCCGACTGTTGCTCGGTATCCATAACCAGACATGTCTCTGCTCCGATCTCCTCACAGTATTCCCCAAGCTCTTTTAAGTATCTCCTGAGAGAAAAATCGGCAATAGAACTCCGGTCATGTTTCGGAAAGATTGACGCCATATCCGCCCCGACAGGGATCCATGTTGTCCGCTCATTATTCAATATATGGTCGCCGGCTTTACTTAAATATGTACACTGTTCCGCCATTACACACCATACAGAATACAGTGCCGGTGTCTCCAGCTCTTCCATATTCAGCTGTACCAGCTGTGTCTCATTCAGGACACGAAACGGTATATGAAATAAACGGATTGCATCTCTTACCATATATGATCACATTCCAACATGTTATCTCTGAATCTAACAATTAAACATAATTACTGTACGTCGTTCGTACCTACAATAATCTGGATCTCAACGCCACTGTCGATCGTACCAACCTCAACAGATGCTCCCGGGAAATACTCCAACAGATCCATTCCCATTCCATCCTGAGTTACAATGATCTTACTCGTTGTCAAGGTCTCTACTTCATAATTACCGATCTGAGAAACCGTAAATCCGGCGTTATTCAACCTTTCCTGCCATCCTGCGGCGACTCCCGCCACATCCGTACTGTTCAATATCTCAATCGAATGTCCGACAGAACTGATCGGCTCTTCTGTAGTCGGTTCCTCCGTTACCGGCTCCGTGGTTGTATTCTCTTCCGTAGAAGCATCCGTCGGCAATTCTTCAGTCACAATGCCTGTCGGTTCTTCTGAAGTATTTGTCTTCTTTCCGCTTCCGAATTTCTGCATCATAAAGAAGATTACAAAAGCTACAATCGCCATTCCGAGAATCACTATGATCGTCTTCAAAAAAACCTCACCAAATAACCGAAGTGCTTTCTTATTCATTTTCAAATATCCTCCATATCCTGATCTAATATCCCGATCTATTGTTAATCAATCTATTTCATTGGTATTACACTGTTGTCCGAAAAAATCTATTAAAGAGTATATCAAAGAAAAATAGCATTTTCAAGTCATGCTTTCCATGTTATAGTAGTTTTAAATCTTAAGAATTATTGTCTGCCATCTTCATAATATAGGAGGAATATATGAAAAAAACAGCTATCATTACCGGCGCATCCGGCGGAATCGGAAAATCAATCGCATTAAAGCTTGCACATACACATGATCATATTGCCTTGACAGGCTATCATCATCCGGAACATTTAGAAGAACTCCGGGAACAGCTTACGTCCTCCGGTGTCAATTGCATGATTTTCACAGGCAATGCCGGTAGCTATGAATTCGTAAAACAATGCGTCAATGATATTACACAGTCATGGGGACAGATCGATACACTGGTTAATAATGCGGGAATCTCTTATATCGGACTTCTTACTGATATGTCGATCGAAGACTGGGACCTAATCCTTAAGACCAACTTATCTTCCGTCTTCTATTACTGTCACGAAGCGATCCCATATATGGTTCACAGAAAACAGGGAAGCATTCTGAATATATCCTCTGTATGGGGAGAGGTCGGCGCATCCTGTGAAGCCGCTTATGCAGCAACAAAAGGCGGAATCAACGCCCTGACTATGTCTCTGGGTAAGGAACTGGCACCCAGCAATGTTGCGGTAAATGCCATATCCTGCGGAGTGATCGACACTCCTATGAATCATTGCTTTTCCGCAGAAGAAAAAGCCACATTGGCTAATGAGATCCCATACGGAAGAATGGCTTCTCCGGACGAAGTGGCGGAATTTGCCGCCCATATAATTGACAGCCCGTCCTATCTTACCGGACAGATCCTTCGCTTTGACGGAGGCTGGATCTAGATTCCGTATTCTGCAAGCAGCCCTGTTACGTTAAGCATCCGAAGCTCTCCATCGTTACTTATGCCTAACGCGGTCTCTTTTGTACTATCCGGCTTAAGAAGAGTACAGACCGCACATTGGTATCCTTCATCAACATCTAAGAACCTGCAGATCGGCTTCCGGTCTCCCTGCAATCCGGCATCCCGCAGCAGCTTCATCCATTCCTCCGGCACTTCGTCGGTAATTAAGATCTCTCCCGTCTGCCGATTGCAGTGAAACGTCTTAAGCGGTATCGAAAAACCGGCTCCGGACAGCTTCATAAAGCTCTCCTTCATAACCCAATACATAGTAAAAATCTTCCGTTTTTCCGCTTCATTTTCCTGTGAGAATATATCTTTCTGCTCTTCCGGATGAAAGAACCGTTTCGCAACCCTTTCGGAATAACGTTCTTCCCGCTCCACATCAATTCCCAGAAGTTCATCTCCGATCCCGCAAACGATCAGACTGCCGGAATGGCTGATATTATAATGAAGCCCCGGAAACTCAACAATATATGGCTTCCCTTCTTTACCATATCCCAAAGTATAGGAACGTGATCCGTCCCTCTCCAACGTATGGCGGATTACATAAGATTCCAACAGACCGGTCAGGATTCCTTTTTCCTGATCCTTAAAACGCCGAAAACGCAGGGCTTTCGCCTTGCGTTCCGGTGTCAAGTATTCGATTGCGGCAGACCGTTCTTCCTCTGTCAGATCCCGGTCAACCCTGACTCCATATACTTGAATTCTATCCATCATTACTCTTCTTCTCTGGCTTCTAACTGCTTCAGCACCTCGGTCAGAACCTTGATCTCTGTCTCCTTCGCGTCGGTCAGATACTTCGCAAAGCGGTCTGCACGATCGATCTCCTCCGTAATCGAGATACGAACCAACAGATTACGGGCAGTCTCCGCATTGTCAACAACCGTCTTATATTCATCCACCAATGCCTGGCTGAACGGAAGATAATCATTCGCCATCAGATACTTAATACGCTCTAACATCAATACCTTGTGATCGTATACCAAGTGCAGGGAACGAATATCAAAGTCCGGCTCCTCTGCATGCAGCTGCTTATCAATCTGCTCGATCACCTTATCATACACATTGATTCCGAAGATCGTATCCGTAAAACGATTCCGCATCATCCGGAAATGATCCTTGGTATCTTCGCAGTTCAAATACTCTCTCAAAGTATTCTTGATCAAGGTAATATCCACATCATAGTAAGTGGTCTCGTTATTCTTCAGAATTACATACAGACCTCTGGTTCCCTTATAATCATCCTTGAACATATGATCATCTGCCGCATTAATAACCTCATATCCGCGTTCTACATCACTAAAGGATACTGTAGAATATGTATAATGCTCGCCGAAAGTAAAGTCTCCAACATAGAAGATCTCTTTTTCAATATTATAGCCATAGATGAACAACTCATGCGGGAACTTGTAATCGACATCAATATCGGAATCACTTAAGATCTTCGCTTCATCAAATACGCCGTATACATAGCCGTTCAGATCAATGGTCTTGATTACAAAATCAATAATATTACCGCAATAGCTCTCCACCTGCTCCTTAGTCAGAAGCGAGAAAATGAGGTACGGACACTCCTTTAAGGAGCTGCTGCCTGGCATCATATCCGTAAAGAGCATATCATCGCCGGTAAAAATCTCGTTAATCGTATAGCAGCGTAACTGAATATAGTTGCTGAAAATCCATTTTCTTGCATTCTCGTCATTACCTAAGATAGAAAATAAAGTTGCATGCCACTGCCAGGAAGTAATACCCGGATATGACACATCCAAAATCTTTTCGTTTGCCATGTTAATAACCCTCCATTCACGAAACTATTCTAATTCAGAATTCCATTCAGACTGTAATCCAAATTCTTATGATCAAGATCGTCTATGATCTCAGCCGGCTTATTACTCTTCCAGCTTCTTTTCAACGGACTCGATCACATCATCAAAGCTCTCATACTTATGTAATGAAAGCTCGCTATCATCAAATTCCACATCAAACTTATCTTCCAACCCTACCAAAAGCTTGATGATCGATACCGAATTCACATCATAGTCGTCGCGAATAGACGCTGCCGTGTCAATCGAAGCAGGATCTAGATCCGGAAGTACTTCTTCAATTACTTCGAGCGACTGCTTTTTAATTGTTTCCTTATCCATGTCTCATCCTCCAATCCTTATATAGATACATACACATATTTGTCCTTCTCCGTATGCACCCTGATATATCCATTTTATAATGAAATGCTCATAAATGCAATCTGTAGTTTCACAAAATATGAATTCAAAATACGAGCTACAGCTTGGTGATCCGCTCCACAGCCGTTACCGTATTCTCATATGTACCAAATGCTGTCAGCCGGAAATATCCTTCGCCGCTCGGTCCGAATCCCGCCCCCGGTGTTCCGACTACATTCGCCTTCTGCAGCAGGTAGTCAAAGAAATCCCAGGAAGACATTCCATCCGGTGTCTTCAGCCAGATATACGGAGCATTCACGCCGCCGGACACCTGATAGCCCGCTTTGGCAAGCCCATCAAGAATCACCTTCGCATTATTCATATAGTATGCGATCTGTTCTCCAGTCTGCTTCCGTCCTTCTTCACTATATACTGCTTCTCCGGCAGCCTGAATAATATACGGCGCGCCATTGAACTTCGTTCCGTGACGTCTTGCCCACAGACCATGAAGCACGACTCCGTTCGCATCCTTCAAATCTTTCGGTACTACAGTAAAACCAAGACGGGTTCCGGTAAAGCCGGCATTCTTGGAGAAGCTCCGGATCTCGATGGCGCAGGTTCTTGCTCCGTCACATTCATAGATCGTGTGCGGAACATCATTTTCACTGATATAAGCTTCATATGCTGCATCATAAATGATTACCGCGCCACTTCGATTGGCATAATCCACCCATTCCTGCAGCTGATCCTTCTTGATCGTTGCTCCCGTCGGATTATTCGGGAAACAGAGATAGATAATGTCCGGCGTCTCCGTCGGAAGCTCCGGTGCAAATCCGTTCTCTTCCCGGCACGGCATATAGATCA
The DNA here is from genome assembly GCA_017460485.1 of Lachnospiraceae bacterium. GTDB lineage: Bacteria > Bacillota > Clostridia > Lachnospirales > Lachnospiraceae > CAG-632. The sequence continues at coordinate 19,138 of JAFUAW010000166.1, forward strand.
CATCGCTCCAAAGACCGGTTGCGGCATCATAAGTTCCGGTTCGTCCCGCCATTACATTTGAATCAACATATACCGGATAGACCGGATCACAGACGGCAACCTTGTTGCCGGTACCAAATATCTCCTGAATATTAGCCGAATCGCTCTTGGCTCCGTCGCTCACAAAGATCTCATCCGGAGCAATCTCTACGTCTCTTGCTTTATAATCCTGATCCGCAATGGTATTCCTCAAGAATTCATATCCCAGATCCGGAGCATATCCCTTAAAGGTCTCCGGTCTTGCCATCTCATCGACCGCTTCATGAAGTCTCTGAATAATTGCCGGTGCCAGAGGCTGTGTCACATCTCCGATCCCGAGACTGATCACTTCCTTCTCCGGATTATCCTCCCTGTACTCCCGTACCTTTCTTCCAATCGTTGAAAACAGATAACTTCCCGGTAACTTCAAGTAATTTTCATTCAATGTAAACATCCTGTCACTCTCCTTCTATTCATATGATCCTTATGGTTTCTTATATTTGCTCATTGCTCATTGCTTATTCTTATACTGATAGTTTCCTTCCAAACGGTGTCCTGATCGACGGCTTCCTCATGTTCAGATCTCTCCGTCATAGACAACCCGCGCCGGTCCGGTCATATAGACACGGTTCTTATCCTGATCCCATTTGACCTTTAAGTCTCCGCCTAACAGATGAAGCACGATCTCATCCTTCGTCTTATGATTCAGCACACACGCAACCGCGCTGGCGCACGCACCCGTTCCGCAGGCAAGGGTCTCGCCGCTTCCCCGCTCCCAGACACGCATATTAACCTCTGTATCAGAAAGAACCTCAATAAACTCCGTATTCACGCGTCTCGGAAATACCGGATGCTGCTCAAATAACGGTCCAACCTGTTCTAAAGGGAACTCTTTCACATTGTCCACAAAGACTACCGCATGCGGATTCCCCATGGAAATGCAGGTCATACGGTATTCCTGACCAGCAGCTATAATCGGAACATCTACAACTCTTGAAACCGCTTCTCCATATGTGCTCTGCTCCTGTACCGTCATCCGGCTTTCGGCAGAAAGCTTCGACAGATCCACCGGAATCTCTGTCGGTGTAAAGATCGGTTCTCCCATATCCACAGTTACTTCCTTTACCTTACCGTCAACTGTATGTAATGTCAGATATTTAATCCCCGCCAATGTCTCAACCGAGATTTCAGTCCGGTCGGTTAGTCCATAATCATATACATATTTCCCAACGCAGCGGATCCCGTTACCACACATCTCCGCTTGGGAACCATCCGCATTATACATATTCATTTTAAAATCCGCTATTTCCGACGGACATATCAGGATCAGGCCATCCGATCCGATCCCGAAGTGCCGATCGCTGTATTTCACGGCGAACTCCGCAGGATCTGCCACCGTTTCCTGAAAACAGTTCACATAGATATAATCATTTCCGATACCTTCCATTTTTGTAAATCTCATACACAGCCTCCTATCTTAAAAAAAGGGCAGACGAACTCCGTCAAGTATCCTCGACCCCATCGTCTGCTCCTATATTATCTTATATTACGTTCGTCTGATATTCATACAACATCATTTACATCAGATCTTGTAGAGATATTCATCGATCTCCCACTGAGTAACCTGCATACGGTAAGTCTCCCACTCCGTACGCTTTGCTTTCACGTATTTTTTAAATACATGTTCTCCGAGTACCTCACGAATAAACGGATCCGCCTTCATCTCGGTAACCGCGCGGCTTAAGTTCGTCGGAAGATGTTCAATCTCATTCTCCTCCATCTCTAACGGCGACAGTTCAAATACATTGCTCTTGATCTCCTTCGGAGGATCCATCTGCTTCTCAATTCCATCCAGACCGGCTGACAGGCATAATGCGAACAACAGATATGGATTAGCCGCAGGATCCGGACTTCTAAGCTCTATTCTCGTACCTGCGCCGCGGGCAGCCGGAATACGAATGAGTGGACTGCGGTTCGTTGCAGACCACGCGATATAAACCGGTGCTTCATGCCCCGGAACCAGCCGCTTATAAGAATTCACCAACGGATTCGCTACTGCGGTAATCCCTTTAATGTGTGCCATAACACCCGCAATGAACTGATAAGCTTCCTTGGAAAGTCCATCCTTGCCATTCGGATCATCAAAGATATTCTTGCCGTCCTTCGTCAGGGACATATTGGTATGCATACCGGAACCGGCAATTCCATAGATCGGCTTCGGCATAAAGCTTGCAAACAGTCCGTGCTTCTTCGCCATCTGCTTAACAACCAGCTTAAATGTCATAATATTATCTGCCGTGCTCAGTGCCGGACCGTATTTAAAATCAATCTCATGCTGTGCCGGCGCGCATTCATGATGGGATGCTTCAATCTCAAATCCCATATCTTCTAATGTAAGCACCATGTCGCGTCTAGCTTCTTCTCCAAGATCCAGCGGACTGATATCAAAATAACCTGCCTTCTCATGGGAGGTTGTTGTCGGCATTCCGTGTTCATCTGTATGGAACAGGAAGAACTCCAGCTCCGGTCCGACATTGAACTTATATCCCATGGATTCCGCCTTTTGGATCGCTCGACGAAGAACATAACGCGGATCTCCTTCAAACGGAGTTCCGTCAGCCTTATATACATCACAGATCAATCGTGCCACCTTAGCTTCCTGAGGGAGCCACGACAGTACCTCATATGTATCCAGATCCGGATACAAATACATATCTGACTCCTCAATTCTGACAAAGCCTTCAATAGACGATCCATCGAACATACACTTGTTATCGAGTGCTTTTTCAAGCTGACTCACGGTAATGGCAACATTTTTCAATGCACCGAACATATCCGTGAACTGAAGACGTATGAATTCCACATGATCTTCCTGCGCCTTCTTAATGATATCCTGCTTTGTGTAATTACGAGCCATTCTTGTCTCTCCTTCTATCTCTATTCTTCTTTTTCTCTATACTTATTTCTTTTATTTGAATACCAATCTATAATAAGTAATTACATCGTTTCCGAATAACTGTCTGCTCTATCCGTCACTTTTCATACCATTCCCGGATCATTCCGGAACAATACCATAAAATACTATACATTAAAATAATAAAAAGAACAAGTCAAAATCGACTTGTTCTTAATATTTCTCAATAGATTTCGGACAATTAGTCCTGAACGTACGGCATTAAAGCAAGATGACGAGCTCTCTTGATTGCAACCGTAATTGCTCTCTGATGCTTTGCACAAGTACCTGTCAATCTTCTAGGAAGGATCTTACCTCTTTCAGATACGAACTTCTTCAAACGATTGGTATCCTTGTAATCGATCACTGCACTCTTATCTGCACAAAATGCACATACCTTTTTTCTTCTCCGGACCGGTCTTCTTCTCATAGGAGCTTCTGGACGTTCCGGCTTATCACTCTTATTTACTGGCATTATTCTTACCTCCATTAATCAAACGGCAAACTCTTCTCGGCACCCTCCGGAATACTCATAAATCCATCACCGGCTGCCTGACTAGGAGACGGTCTGGAGCCTGCCTGATAAGATGCTCCTCCACCGTTACCGGAAGAAGCATTCTTGCTTTCTGCAAACTCAATCTCTTCTACAATAATCTGAACAGAATATACCTTCTGTCCTTCCTTATTGGTATAGTTATCATTCTGAACACGGCCACTTACTACAATCTTGGTTCCCTGTCTCAAATACTTCTCTGCAAATTCAGCCTGCTTACCGAACGAAGTACAGTTAAAGAAATCTGCATCCGGTTCGCCCTCTCTCTTGAATCTTCTATCAACAGCAAGCGAGAATCTTGCAACTGCAGTCTGATTTGCGCCCTGAGAATATCTGACTTCAGGATCCCTTGTCAAACGCCCCATTAAAATGATCTTATTCATATTGGAAAACCCCCTTTAATTATGCGTCCTGACGTACACACAAAAACCGGATTACTGGCTCCATAATACGAACTTTCGCTTCGACCTGAGCCGGAACATCTGCTTCCGCATCGAATAATACAAAGTAGTAGTAGGCTTCTGTCATATGCTGAATCTCATATGCAAGTCTTTTCTTACCCTCGTCTTTGACTTCCGTGATTGTTCCACCGTAACGCTCTACATAGCTCTTAGCCTTATCGACAGCTTTTGCGCGAGCTTCGTCATCAAGCTTTGCGTTCACAACCAGCGCTAATTCATACTTATTCATGTCTTGCACCTCCTTATGGTCTCTGGCCCTTTTCTTCAAAAAAGAGCAAGGAATGTAAATGTCTCACAAAACATTATTTTGCCATATCAAAAACCAAAAATCAAGTATTTTTTATGATTCTTCAGACGTTTTTTTCAAGAATCCCCGAAAATTCTTATCCACCTCTTTTCGAGGCAGCATAACCATATGTCCGCAGCCGGTACATTTTAACCGAAAATCCATCCCGACACGCAGGATCTCCCATGCATTCGCTCCGCACGGATGCGTTTTTTTTAATTTGATAACATCTCCGAGCTTATATTCTTCTGACAATCCCGATTCGCCCCTTCCCATATCCGATTCCATATTACGCACGTTTACCACGGTATTGTATAATACAGCAGCCATATCGTTTCGAAATCCAATCCATATATAATGCAACAGCATACCTGATATCCCATCTGCATTTCAATATAACACAAAAACATCCATGCCGCAAAATGAATACAACATGGATGTTCTTTGTATGAATAATTATTCTATGAAATCAATTACTTAAGGATCTCTGTCAGAGCATCACCAACTGTAGCAAAATAAGCATTCCCTGCTTCCGCCTTGTTCATCTCAGCCTTCATGCCGCCCTTCGGAATCTTAAATCCACCTACTGATACGGAAGAGGAACCTCCACTCTTCGTTACCTTTTGAAGCTTTGCCTTATTTCCTTTTACAGATAATGTAGGAACTGCCTCTGTACCTCCGTTGAAGACGATATTCTTGCCCATCAAGCCTTTCTTCAACTCAAACTTACCGACCACATCTTCAGAAAGATTCGCTCCCTGCAACAGTTCAAATACTTCTTCAATCGTCATTTCTCTGCTAAGCTGATACTCTCTCGACGTATCCATAGCACCCTTCATGGCATCTCCAAATCCCATACTTTTTCCTCCTGTCTAATTCTGACTTCACACATGATATCAAGTATTAATCCATGTCACTCTATAGATATACTTCTTAATACCATACACTGTTTACATCTTGAATTATAACAGAAAAAAAATCATTTTTCCCCACCCTTATGGGTAGTATTTTGCCAAAATTCGTATGCTATTTCATGGACTTTAACCAATCCCAAAAACCGCCGCTTGTAATAGTACCTTTCTTGGTCTTATTGGAGATCAAATAATATTGAAGCCGTTTGCCTTTCAAAGGCCCGCTCTTTACTACATTGTATTCTGAAAAGATCTCGGTATTTTTGTTCGTTCCCTTAGCTCTCGGATTCGATTTTGACCATTCTCCGTTATAGTAATAGATTGGAGGAGCAGATTCCGTTTCCATATAGAATCCATAATAAACGGTATATTTATCATGCTCTGTTACCGTATAGGCTCCTGCCGCACTTTTGTTGTTCGCGCAATTACTTCCGACCGCGATCATAAAGCAGTAAGGAGTATTATCGCCAACCATATCCGCTGTCTCCAGAACCTTCTGCGCAAATTCGGTCTTCGTTATATCACTATCGCCATTCTTCGCCGACGTCGGAGAGCCACCGGGAATAACGTAGTCGCCCTCGGCAACCGTTCCACCGGATTGACCGTAAAGTTCGATCAATTGTGCCTGTGCCGCAGTCATACAATTCCTGGCATTCAGCATATATTGCTTATCCCGGGCACTGTCAATATAACCAAGTAATGCAGGAACCAAAATAGCAGCTAAGATTGCCAGAATTACAAGTACCACAATCAGCTCTACTAACGTGAAACCTTTATTATCATTATTAGTTATTGATTTTTTCAGCGATTCATTTCTCTTCATAAAACCAACTCCTAAAATCATCATTTCATTTACAGCGGCTCTTCAGATCATTCCAAATCCTATATTATATATCGGACCGACTCAGGTAATTCGTTAGATACCTTCACTAACCCAATCCGATTTCCAATTGTTAATATTATACATTATTTTCGACAATTACGCAATAAAATAACAGCTATTCTATAGCTGTTATTCTGAACTATATCATAGTAGCGGGGACAGGATTTGAACCTATGACCTCCGGGTTATGAGCCCGGCGAGCTTCCAGACTGCTCCACCCCGCGTTATGGGTGAGAGGACATCTATTAAGATGTCCTCTTGTAAGAGGCACGAGCCGGATTTGAACCGGCGATAGAGGTGTTGCAGACCTTTGCCTTACCACTTGGCCATCGCGCCTTATTTCATTATATGAAAAGAATGTGCCATATAGAACTCCTGCTAATATGCAGCATCGACATATGGCAACATAGTGACCCCAACGAGATTCGAACTCGTGTTACCGCCGTGAAAGGGCGATGTCTTAACCGCTTGACCATGGGGCCTTAAAAGAAAACTCCCCGAGTAGGGCTCGAACCTACAACCCCACGGTTAACAGCCGTGTGCTCTACCATTGAGCTATCGTGGATGATTAAGTGTTTTGACATGGTCATCTCGATTGCGCTAAGATTCATCTCTATTATCGGGCTTGGCCGTATACTCACTCATAAACATCTGTTCACGAATGCAAGCATTC
>JAFUAW010000167.1 GCA_017460485.1 Lachnospiraceae bacterium
GTCCGATACCGGTCATCTCTGCAAGGTTCGCACCCTTACCACCAAGAAGATTACGCATGGTCATGTCGCCTTCGCTAAACATATACACCCATTTGTTTGCCATTTGTTACATACCTCCTAAGTATTTGATTTTCCAGCCTGCGCGTATGAGCACAGTCACTGTTATTCATTATAGCATATTTTTCCTTTTTTTGAAGTGCTTTTTTATGAATTTTCGTAAAACTTTCGTAAAAAAATATCTCAAATAAAAAAAGCACCATATTTTCAATCTGAGAAAAAATATGGTGCGGATCTTTTACTTTACAGTATAAGTATTCTGTTTTAAGTATTCCAGCCATTTATTACAATATTCACTGTTACAGTGGATCCCATCCGTACTGGCTCCTGCGGGAAGTGCGCCGTTACCGTCCACGAGTGCCGAACCGACATCGAGATATACCACATTCTGATCGATACAGGCCTGCTTGATCTCTTCATTGAACTGACGCACGCGGTCATTATTATAGATGGAATCGGTTGCGGAACGCTCTGCCGATACCGGTATAATTCCCTGTACATATATGATACTGTCCGGCTGAAGGGCACGGATATCCGCAATCATAGTCTCATATTTATCACGGAATATATCGGTCTCTACCCAGCCCAGTTCATTGACACCAAACATGATATAGATCTTATTATAGTGCACATAACGGAGTGCCTCCATTACTGTAACCTGTTGTCCGTCCCCCATCGGAACAATGGTATCTTCATAGATTCTGGTAACACTCAGTCCCTTGGAGGAATATGTATTTACCTCAGCCAGATCCGAATACAGAGCAAATCCTTCCGTTCTGGAATCTCCAATGAATACCGCATCATCAAAATAGGAATCATCCACTGCCGTTTCATTCTTAGTATATCCGGCATTAAGAATTCCATCCGTCGCAGGAATGGTATCTTCTGAAGTGCTTGCTGCTTCCGGCTCTGTCGTTTCAGTCGCAGCTGCTTCTGTATCAGATTGAGTTGTTGCTTCTTCCGTTTCTGTCTCTATTTTCGAAGACAGTACTTCCGTATTTTTTGCTATTACTGATTCTGTAGCTGCCAGATCTACAGTAATCCGGTCTTCTGAACCTCCCTGATCCGCAACATAAGCCGGATCATTACCGAAGGTCTTAACAAGTACCAGATATATCGTTACAGTTAACACTGCAAGAACAGACAATGTTGCCAAAGAGACGACCGCATTCCGCCGTCTTCTCTTCTGTCGTCTAATATCACGTCGATAACTCAAGGACATTTCATCATCACTCCCGGTATCTTATACTCTTATCCTGTTATGTATCTCCATCAAAAGATTGTGATTGCTAACACAATACTTCCCTCATCCCATCATCATGCTTCCGTTCATTTCGGAAACAGATGTTTCAGCAAAAGGACCGGCGAGAGGGAGGGAACCGGTCCTTACGTGCTGCACACACATCGTTTACTTATTATCTTTATTGAACAATACGTCTCGCATCATATGGCGAGTCATAATACATACTTGTGATATAGATTCCTGTACTTTCTGTTCCGGCATGAACAATCTGTCCACCGCCGATATACATTCCCACATGTCCGGAATAACAGATGATATCTCCTGGCTGTACCTGATCCAACGGTACGGAAGTACCGCAGCCCTTCTGAGCACTGGACGCATGTGGAAGCGAATATCCGAATTGCGCATATACAGCCATTGTAAAGCCACTGCAATCCGTTCCGTTTGTAAGACTGCTTCCGCCATATACATAAGGATTACCGACAAACTGGCAGGCATAATTTGCAATCTCCTGTCCGAGCGCAAGACCTTCTGCCGATGTATTCACCGGAGCCGGAGGTGCTGCTGCGCTGACGGCTGCCGAAGTATTATTCGTCTGAGTTGCCGCTGCTGCCTCCGCAGCCTTTCTTGCTGCTTCTGCCTGTATCAACTCCTGTTCCTCTTCTATTGTTAAAGCTACCGGATAATTCCATGCAAGCTCAACATATTCCTTAGCAACATATGCGGTTGTATCTTCCGTATACTGAATCTCTACCCATTCATCATCCGTATCATCTACAACTTCTAATGCCTTGCCTGCTTTTACAGAACCGATACATTCGCTTGTCTTAGCTGCTTCTGCGCGAACATTCAAGGTAGGTACCTGAACCGTTGCGGCATACATATAATTCTCTTCAATATATTCTCCGGCTTCATCGCCAAAGATCAGATAATCATTGGATACATATCCTGTTACATTACCGGATGTGATCTTGGTCCATTCTTCCCCATTCTCAACAACCGTTCCGACTGCTGTATCATACATCTTGCCTACGATCTCAGAATCCGTACCTGCCTTTTCTCTGACCCGTACACTTCCTTCCACCTTGGCAACTACCGCATCCTTCCATTCCGGATACTGAACATCACTGCCGGCATTACCATACATTACAGCATATTCGGCATCCATTTCTCCGCCGATCTCCGCGTTAAGCTCAGTTTCTTCAGCGGTATTATCTTCTTCGATCTCTGCAGCAACCTTATTCATTCCCATTGACATTGCAAGGGTATCTTCATTCTTAGCTGCTGTGATCACCGGACTATCTAACTGAATCCGGTTTGCATATTCCATTACCATATCATTCGGTAACGTTATCGCTACATCCTGTGTGTCAACTGTCTGTTTTTTCTGTGTATCAAATACCAGAATTCCTGTTGTGACGCCGGTAATCGCTGCAAGTGCAGCTGCCGCGTACAAGATCTTCTTTCTCATTACAATACTCCGATACTATCTTTCGTAACTATCTCGAATAATTGTTACAAATATGTTACAACTTGTTACATTTGTATTCTAACAAAGCTGTTAAAATATGTCAATAATTTTAAGAAAAAAATTTAAAAAGAAAAATAAGACCCTGTATTCCTACAGAGTCTTACTATTATATATTGCTTTTCATTATATTGAAACAACGAATCTTTTTTTTATTTTCTAAGGAGCAGACTAGAATTCCATTTTCTTTTCAAAATACGCTTTCAGATCCTCGATCTTTACACGCTCCTGTTCCATGGAATCTCGATCACGTACCGTAACCGCTCCGTCCGTCTCGGAATCAAAGTCATAAGTCACGCAGAACGGTGTACCGATCTCATCCTGTCTGCGGTAGCGCTTGCCAATATTACCGCGGTCATCATACTCACAGTTGTAATACTTAGAAAGTTCTGTATAGATCTTCTCAGCGCCTTCTGCCAACTTCTTAGAAAGCGGCAGCACACCGATCTTAACCGGCGCAATAGCCGGATGGAAATGAAGAACGGTACGCATATCACCGCCCTCTAATTCCTCCTCATCATAGGCACTGCAAAGAAACGCAAGTGTAACACGATCTGCGCCAAGGGATGGCTCGATAACATACGGAATATATTTTTCCTTTGTCTCATCATCAAAGTAATCCATCGGTTCTCCGGATACGTTCTGATGCTGCGTCAGATCATAATCAGTACGGTCCGCGATTCCCCATAGTTCGCCCCAATCGGTAAACGGAAATGCATATTCAATATCCGTGGTTGCATTACTATAGAAAGAAAGCTCTTCCTTATCATGATCCCGAAGCCTTAATTCCTCCTCCTTCAGTCCAAGATCCAGCAGCCATTTATAGCAGAAGTTTCGCCAATAAGTAAACCATTCCAGATCGGTTCCCGGCTTGCAGAAGAATTCCAGCTCCATCTGCTCGAATTCTCTTGTACGGAAAGTAAAGTTACCCGGTGTGATCTCGTTCCGGAAAGACTTACCGATCTGTCCAATACCGAATGGCACCTTCTTCCGTGAAGTTCTCTGTACATTCTTAAAGTTGACGAAGATTCCCTGTGCTGTCTCCGGTCTCAGATATACTGTATTCTTGGCATCCTCCGTCACACCCTGGAAGGTCTTGAACATCAGGTTGAACTGACGGATATCTGTAAAATTATGCTTACCGCAGCTCGGACATGGGATCTGATTCTCTTCTACAAAGTCCATCATTCTCTCCTGAGACCAGCCATCGATCGAACTGTCAAGAGTGATTCCTTTTTCTGCCGCATAATCCTCGATCAATTTATCTGCGCGAAACCGCTCGTGGCATTCCTTACAATCCATTAACGGATCGGAGAAGCTTCCCAAATGTCCGGATGCTACCCATGTCTGTGGATTCATCAGGATTGCGCAGTCAACACCTACATTGTACGGATTCTCCTGAATGAACTTTTTCCACCATGCGCGCTTCACATTATTCTTAAGCTCCACGCCCAGATTACCGTAATCCCACGTATTCGCAAGTCCGCCGTAGATCTCGGAGCCCGGATATACAAACCCGCGGCTTTTTGCCAGTGCAATTATTTTCTCCATTGTCTTTTCCATAATCTTATTCCTCATTTCTATTTATAGTAAGATATTTAATATAAAGCTGTTTTCCTTATTTAAATACCACAACCGCCGTTCCGTCTCCGTTCGCCGTATAGACTCCGTCCCGGGCTGTAATATTGGAATTATAATACAATGCTTTGCCTTCAAAGACAAGATCCATCGCGTCATCAATACTAAGCACTTTGTATTCGTTATCTTCGATCTCGGATACCGGCACTTCCTGCTGATCGGCAACAGAGGTCAGACTGCCGGTAAGTACGCTATCTGACCAACTCTTCAAAGAATACTCTGTATGATTGAAGCTGTTATAATCCTCTATAGACGCGTAAACCAGCTGAAGTCTTGCAACCTTATTGTCAGTATTGAAATCTGCCAGCGTGATCCGTTCGCTTCCCGCATCGGAATTGTATTTACCGATCTCATTATTCACGAACTGCTCCAGATCCTGCATATTATAATCGCCGTTCGCGAAGTCCTCAATGGACACATCCCGGATCGTATCATCTTTACCTATGGTCATGGTGTTATTGTTATAATCCGTGATCTCCTGCTTGCCGCAGCCGCCTATCAGTAATAATGATAGAAGCATCATCATTATCAAATTTATTTTATATTTCATATCTGCTCCTCCCGAAGCTGTTACTTACAGAATCATTGTTCATCTCTATCTTTTTCCGGACATTTTCCTGTCGTTCTCATATCATTCAGTCTTATATTGTAACTGTATATGTATCATATTTCAAGAGAGAGAATCAAGAAAATCTACACTTTTAAATCTTTTATCCACATATTCCGACGTAAATGCGTTACAGATCCGATTCAGTTCATTCTGTACCTGATCCGACACGGCAAATGTATATAAATTCTCTAATTCGGAGTTTAGAATATACTGCAAAGTATACACTGTAGAACCATTTAAGATCTCCCGGAGATCTGCCGCGGGAAGACAATGGTCCACGCACACCAGCCCTCCGGCTTTCTCCCGAAAGACATAAGACTGTCCCGGACTGCCGCATTTGACACAGGAAAACACCTGAATCTCCTCTCCGTCGATCGCAAGAGCCCGGATCTCATAAACCCGGCGGATCAATGGAAACGGGACTTTATGTTTCTCTAGTGCCCGCAAAGTCACATAGAGCAGCTTCAGCTGCTCCAGATCATTTAATTCTTCATGGGTAAGATAATCAGCCATTTCACAGAAATAACTGCCATAGGCATAAGCATCCAGATCCTGCTTGACTTCCTGGAAATAATCACTCACTTCAAATGTCTGAATATGATTGGACTCCCTTCCCATATGCAAAGAGAACTTTCCATATGTAAAAGGCTGACAGGAAGCGGTAAGAGGACTGTTCGGTCTTCTGGCTCCGCGCGCAAATGCGGCAAGCTTTCCCCGTTCCTTTGTGAGTATTACCAGTCGTCGATCATAATCTCCGACCTCCATTGACATCAAAACCATTCCGGTAACTTCACACTGCATGAATAACCTTCCATTTCTCCCGGCATCTGCTCTTACTTCCCGTTACTCTCTCTGTTCAAAGCCGAAGTTCTTAAGCAGATACTCACTGTCGCGCCAGTCCTTCTTAATCTTAACCCACAGCTTCAGATTCACTTTGGTATCCAGCAGCTTCTCTATATCCATACGCGCCTGCGTACCGATCTTCTTTAACATCGCTCCCTGCTTGCCGATGATAATTCCCTTATGAGAATCCCGTTCACAGATGATCGTTGCATCAATATCTACAATTCCCGCATATCCCGCTTCGCCATTATCGTTCTTCTGTGGACGATCCTTCATCCGGTCAATTACCACAGCAATTCCGTGTGGCACTTCATGTTCCAACAGACGCAGTGCTTTCTCACGGATGATCTCAGCCACGATCTGCCGCTCCGGCTGGTCTGTAACCGTATCCTCATCATAATACTGCGGTCCTTCCGGAAGATACTTAAAGATTGTCTTCACAACTTCCTTGGTATTCCGGTTCTTAAGTGCCGATACCGGTATGATCGCATCGAATTCATATTCCGCGCTGTATGTCTCGATCGCTTTCACGACTTCTTCTTCCGTCACGGTATCGGTCTTATTGATAATGAGCAGGATTGGTGTATGCACCTTCTTCAAGCGTTCTAAAATCGCCTGTTCGCCCTTGCCGATATAGGTCGTCGGTTCTACCAGCCACAACACTACATCCATCTCGGAAAGCGCGGTATCCACTGCGCTCATCATATACTCTCCCAACTTATTCTTGGCACGGTTCACTCCGGGGGTATCCAAGAATATGATCTGACCTTCCTCACAGGTATAGACCGTCTGGATCCGGTTTCTGGTAGTCTGTGCTTTATTACTTGTAATGGCGATCTTCTGTCCGATCAAATGATTCATCAGTGTTGACTTCCCAACATTCGGTCGTCCGATGATCGTTACAAAGCCTGAACGGTATCCTTCCTTCATCCTCTGCCCTTTCTAGAACACACTCTTAAGTTCACGGAAATGCTCTGCATTCTCTTCTATTTTTTTCTCATTGCCAACCGCACAGATCACGTCTCCGTTCGTTACCGAGCGAACCAACTGCGCCAGTCCCCGGATGGTTGCCTGATTGGTGGCAAGCAATTCATCCCGCTGCTTCTGTCTGTATTCATCTGTAATTCCCATCAGATACAGGTTAAAATCACGCTCTCCGCGTTCGAACGGCGTAAGCGGCACATCGCGTTTTCCGATGGAACCGATAATATACTTCGTCATATCCCTGTCATCTGCCTGGAAATTGGCAACATATTCGGCTGCATTCTTATAGATATCAAAGGTCTCCATCAGATTCGGATCGCGGTAAGACATAAACTGACTGGTGCCGTTATCTGCAAAGCCGCACATACAGCCATAGGCACCGCCCTGCACACGCACATTGATCCACAGATAATCATAAGAGAATATAGTCTCAAGTACACTCAAGGCTCCCGTCGCCTGATATCCCTGCTTCTTATAATTACCGGCGGTCGCAACATAATTTACCTGACTCGCCGTCTTGAAGCCTTCATTCTTGATCTGCGGCAGTACTTCCTTCTTCATCTCCGGAAGACTTCGGGTAGACAGGTATACAGAGAACAATGCTACATTCATGCCGATCGTCTCCTGCACATCCTGATCGCCGGTATAGGAGATCACAAGATTCTCTTTATGAAGGATCTCCTCTAATACCTGCTTCAGGCGGGATACCAGCTCGTCCTTCTTCGCATCGAAGTTACCGTCCAGATCCGCCAGAAATTCATAGGCCGGAACGCCCTTCACCTGCTCTGCAATATAGGAATCCTTAGCTATATAGGAAGCTGCGCGTCTGCTGGCAGTCACATGACCTCTGGAAAGAAGCTCCGGTTTCATCCCGGTCTTCGCCTCTGCGATCAGCTCCCGAAGACGATCCGTCTCCTCCAGCTTACTGTGCAGCAGCATTTCCTCTAACAGCCGGAAGGTATCCTCTACTTGGGAATACAGCATCTTGGCACGAACATTAAAGGTCGGCAGATATTCGTCCGGCTCCACGGATCTGCGGATTTCCAATGCCGAATTAATCGAACCGGACTTTAACCGGATCTCATTCACCAACTCGTTATAGCTATATTTATCCGTGTTAATCTTCCCTAAGAGATACGACAGCAGATTCACATACGGAAGCAGCTCCGGGTCCATCTTGTTAAGCTTAAAGCACAGATTCAGGTATACAATCCCGTTCGTATCAAACGGATGAACGATCGTCGGTATTCCCATCAGATCCCTAACCACGTTTTGCTGCGCCTGAATCTTAGGTTCAATATCCTCGATCTCCAACAGCGGAATCTTCCGAAGATCCTCCTCCGATGATGGCTCTGCCTGATATTCCTTCAGGTTCTTGGTATCCCGGATTACCTTGTCAATCTCCACATTCGTTAGAGATGCCTTGTATTCTGCAAGCTTCTTCCTTGTCTCTGCTTCCTTCTTCTCATTCAGACCGTATTCCGGCTTGAATACCACATAACTCTTATGCGGATTATCCAAGAAATAATTCCGGATCAGCCGTTCAAAATATCCATTCTCCACACCGCGCTTCATGAATCCCAAGGTCTCCTCCACCTTGATATGGATAAATGGGGAATGCTCGTCATATAACCAGCTGTCAAAGCTCATCAGCCCATACATCAACCCCTTCGGGTAGCGTCCGTAATCTGCCTCACGAAGCTGGAATTCCATGTGATTGATCGCACCCTGCAAGGCCTTCTTATCGATTCCGTGCTCACTGATATCGGTTAAAGTCTGATCAATGATCTCCACGAACCGGTCAAGCTCTCCCTCATTGGCATTGTGGGCGATCACAGAGAAAATTGGCTGCTGAATCGATGTATCATAGGAAGATTCAATATCCATACCAATTCCGGCGCGGATCAGTGCCTCCTTTACCGGTGCTCCGGGAACATCGAACAATACAGACTGTAACAGCTGCATTGCCATATACAACTCCGGATCCAGACTGGTTCCCATTACCACGTTATAGGATAAGAACGTCTTATCAGTAAGCTCCTCCGCTTCCGATAAGGAATAGGAGTAGGTCTCCTTCTTCGGTCCCTGATAATCAATTGCCATATGAATGCGCGAATCCACCTTCTGGTAATCATATTGGCTCAAATATTCCCGGTCGATATAGTCTAATTTCTCCTGCACATTCATATTGCCATACAGATAGATATAACTGTTCGACGGATGATAATACCGTCTGTGAAAGTCTAAGAACTGCTCATAGGTCAGTTCCGGAATCTTCTCCGGGTCGCCGCCGGATTCACAGGCATACGTGGTCTTCGGAAGAAGCGACATCTGAATGATCCGGGCAAGCTGCTGCCCCGGATCGGAATAGACGCCCTTCATCTCATTATAGACAACACCGTTATATTGAAGTTCTCCGTCTTTATCCTCTAATTCATAATGCCAGCCTTCCTGACGCATGATCTCTTCACGAACGTAAATATTCGGATGAAATACAGCATCCAGATAGACATCCATCAGATTCTGAAAATCTTTATCATTATAGCTTGCAATCGGATAAACAGTCTTATCGGAATATGTCATGGCATTTAAAAATGTATTCAAAGACCCCTTTGCCAATTCCACAAATGGGTCCTTTGCCGGATATTTCTTCGAACCGCACAGAACCGAATGCTCCATAATGTGCGGCACACCGGTATCATCATTTGGCGGTGTACGGAATCCGATCGTAAAGACCTTATTCGTATCCTCGTTACTAATCACTACAACCTTAGCCTTCGTTTTTGTATGCCGTAATATATATCCCGTTGCTTTTAATTCTGGGATCTCCTCCTGTTGTAAGAGATCATAAGCACCCATGCGTTTCATCCCATATCCTCCTGCTTTTTACTCTTTCGTATAATAGTATCATCTTTTTTAGCGTATGGCAAACATGGATTTCCATATATTTTTTTGATCACATACAGGTAAGCGGCTGCAAATCCGTAAAGATTGCTGCCGCTTACCTGTATCATATGATAATACTTGATCAGCCAGTTGCGTCTAGGACATATAACAGGTTATTCTGCCTTATGAAATGTGGATTCCCATACACCTTCATCTGTATTCTCAGACCATACAATACCAAGATCCGTTGCGCGGATAGTTCCTGTACCGTTTTCATATTCAATCAGAGGTGTAGGAACACCATCTTCATTAACGGTCGGTTCTCCATTTTCATCATAAATGGTAATAGACTTAACAGCATCTGTATACTCCATAACCGCTTTTCCGTTGAATTCTCCATGAATTGCATAATCATAGACTGTTCCATAACCATCCGGCCACGATATTGTGACCAAATACGTATATCCCTCATCTTTGGAAATTGTCATAACAGCCCGACCTGCAACCTCTTCGTAATATTCGCCGACATACGGATCGGCTTGTACTACATCCTCCTGCGCTGCATCGTCTTGATCAGCATCTTCCTGCGCAGTATCATCCTGAATGACATCACTGCTGTCAGAGAGCGTTGTATCAATGACCTGAGTATCCGTTGAGGTCTGCTTAGATACCTCTTCCGTTTGCTCGGCAGTGTTTCCCTCCCGGGGTGTGCCGTTCAGCTGTGCAGCACATCCGGTTAAAAGACCGGTCAATGCCAAGATGCATCCTGTTACCTTAACCAATCTGGTTACCTTTGAATTCTCCATAATTCTCACTCCTCCTTTAATCAGTGCACATTATACATATACCTTAATTTCAAGTCAATTAAAAATATATTAAGAAAGTTCCAGTATTGACAGAGTTTTCCGCTCTTTACATCTTGAAAAAGTCTGTTATAATAAATAAGTACTTTTTTGATAAAATATGTCATTTTTTAACGACAATCCTTGATAATACAAAGGATTATGCGTTATGTAGTAAGGAGTAAGATCATGAATCAAACAGTCGAAATCAGATGGCATGGCCGGGGCGGTCAGGGTGCGAAGACCGCAGCACTTCTACTTGCAGATGTTGCATTCAAGACCGGTATGTATGTGCAGGGCTTTCCGGAATATGGTCCGGAGCGTATGGGTGCGCCGATCACCGCTTATAACCGGATCAGTAATGAAGAGATCCGTGTTCATTCCAATATCTACACTCCGCAATATGTGGCAGTGGTAGACGAGACTCTGTTAGAGTCCGTGGATGTGACCGCAGGACTTCGGGAAGATGGTGCCATTATCATTAACACCGCCCGTCCAAAGGAAGAGATTCTTCCGCACTTGAAAGGATACGCCGGCAAGGTCTACACCATAGATGCCAGAAAGATTTCTATGGCGACACTTGGTAAGTATTTCCCGAATTCCCCGATGCTGGCAGCGGTAGTCGCAGTTACCAAGGTCATGGATAAAGAAGCATTTTTGCGCGAAATGGAATTATCTTATCAGCACAAATTTGCAAAGAAGCCGGAAGTAATTCAAGGCAATATGGAAGCTTTGAAAATGACATTCAAGGAGGTACAGTAAGATGGGCACTACGGATATTTCAAAGATTACTGAAAAAAGTCCATGGCAGGACATTACCCCGGGCAATCAGATCTATGCCGCGGGAACCTCTAGGGAATTCAAGACCGGTGAGTGGAGAACCCAGACTCCGGTATGGGACAAGGAGAAATGCAAGCAATGTCTGCTCTGCGTTCCGGTATGTCCGGACAGCTCCATTCCTGTTAAGAATTGCGAGCGATTAGAATTCGATTACGATCATTGTAAGGGCTGCGGCATCTGTGCCAAGGTCTGTCCATTTGATTCCATTAATATGAAGGAGGGACAATAAGATGGCAATACGCGAACGTTTTTCCGGCAATGAAGCGGTTGCTCTTGCGATCAAGCAGATCAATCCGGATGTTATGCCGGCATTTCCAATCACTCCTTCTACCGAAATACCACAATATGTAGCAAACTACATTGCCAACGGCAAGATGGATACGGAATTCATTCCTGTAGAGAGCGAGCACAGCTCCATGAGCGCAACTGTGGGTGCTTCCGCAGCAGGTGCCAGAGCGCTTACCGCTACCTCTTCCTGCGGAATGGCACTGATGTGGGAGGAATTATATGTAGCAGCCTCCAATCGTCTTCCATTGGCACTTGCCTTAGTCAATCGTGCATTATCCGGACCGATCAACATCAACTGTGATCACTCCGACAGTATGGGTGCACGGGATACCGGCTGGCTGCAGATCTATGCAGAGAGCAATCAGGAAGCCTACGACAACATGATCCAGGCGTTCCGGATTTCCGAGCATAAGGATGTCATGCTTCCGATCATGATCTGTCAGGACGGTTTTATTACCAGCCATGCCGTGATGAATATTGAATTATTAGAAGATAACGTCGTGAAAGACTTCGTCGGCGAATACGAGCCGGAGCATTATCTGTTAGACTCCGCGCAGCCGATCGCCATCGGACCGTATGCGGTATCCAATTATTATATGGAGACCAAGATGGGACAGCGCACCGCGATGAAGAACGCCAAGCAGGTCATCTTAGATGTTGCTAAGGAATTCGAAGCAATTTCCGGACGTCACTACGGTTTCTTTGAAGAATATCAATTAGAGGATGCCGAATACGCCGTTCTGATCATCGGTTCAGCAGCCGGAACCTGTAAGGACGCCATCGACCAGCTTCGCGCACAGGGCAAGAAGGTCGGCCTGTTAAAGCTCCGTGTCTTCCGTCCATTTCCTGCCGAAGAGATCGCGGCGGCAGTTGCCCATGTCAAAGCTCTGGCGATCATGGATCGTTCCGACAGCTTCAGCGGCAACGGCGGACCACTCGGTGCCGAGGTTTCACAGGCACTGTACAATGCGCATTCCGATGTGAAGACCGTGAATTACATCTATGGTCTTGGCGGACGTGATATTCGGGTAGAGGATTTCGAAGATATCTATTCCCGTTTGGAAAGAATAGCCGAAACCGGTGAAGTTACTGACCAATTTGACTATATCGGTCTTAGAAAGTAGGAGGGACGTTTATATGGCTACGAAATATAATTTCAAAGAAGTAATGAACAAACCGGAACGTCTTGCTCCGGGACATAGAATGTGTGCGGGCTGCGGCGGAACCATTGCCGTACGTGCCGTCTTACGTGCTCTTCACGAGGGCGATCATGCGGTGATCGGCAACGCGACCGGATGTCTGGAGGTATCCACCTTCATGTATCCTTATACCGCTTATGAAGACAGCTATATTCACAATGCATTTGAAAATGCCGGTGCTACACTCTCCGGCGTGGAGACTGCTTATCATGTGCTCAAGAAAAAGGGCAAGATCAACGACACATACAAATTCATTACCTTCGGCGGCGACGGTGGAACCTATGATATCGGTTTCCAATCTCTCTCCGGTGCGATGGAACGCGGTCACGATCTGGTCTATGTCTGCTATGATAACGGCGCTTATATGAATACCGGTATCCAGCGGTCTTCCGCTACACCGAGATATGCCGATACCACCACCACTCCGGTCGGTTCGGAATCGGTAGGTAAGCTGCAGGGACGTAAGGATCTGGCAGCGATCATCGCCGCGCATAACGTTGCTTATGTCGGTCAGACCACCCTTCTCGGTAACTTCAAGGACATTCATACCAAGGCAGAAACCGCCATCTACACACCGGGACCTGCATTCTTGAATGTCATGGCACCTTGTCCGCGTGGCTGGAGATATGAGACAGATGAGATCATGGACATCTGCAAGCTCGCCGTTGAGACCTGCTACTGGCCGTTATTCGAAGTGATCGAGGGCAGATGGATCCTGAATTACGAGCCGAAGAAGAAGCTTCCGATTGAAGACTTCTTAAAGAAGCAGGGACGCTTCAAGCACCTCTTCAAGCCGGGCAATGAGCATCTGATTGCTCAGTTCCAGGAGGAAGTGGACCGCCGCTGGGAAGATCTGCAATATAATTGTTCCAGAGCATAACAGCAGAAAACCATTTATAATATATTAAATAAGACCGGCAAACGGATATCAATCTATCTCGTCTGCCGGTCTTAATTGTATTCATGATATTGCCAAGTCCAGATCACGAGTTCGGTGCAATAATTATGCCCCTATCCTGCAGCACTGCTTCCTCAGCATTAATATACGGCTGAATCAATGCGTCCCACTCCTGCCTCACAATCTCCTCTTCATTATAGTAATAGGTATCGCCGTTACCATTCTCCGCATAGGCTCCATCCTGATCCCAGTCATATCTGGCGAATGTACACATCCTCTGATATTCTGCACCCTCCAACACAAATACCTGATAATCATCGTGCATCGGCGCGACCCCCGGTCTATGATACCAGACCCATCCATTCTCCAACAGGATCGAATACGGCTCCCGACAGATCTCACGACATTCTCCATCCTGATATGAGAAGATCGTGATTCCGCGCACAGAAGTAAGAATCAACTCCTCCGTACCATCCCTGTTCACATCATAATAGCCGTAATCAATCTGATCACAGCCTTCCACAATCTCATGATAAGCGTCATTCTCATATAAGTCCGCTAACAGTTCTGCATAATCCATATTCTTACGATGATTCTCTCCCCACTACTCTAACA
>JAFUAW010000168.1 GCA_017460485.1 Lachnospiraceae bacterium
AAACGCCGCTTTTATAGATGCATATGAGGATGAGTATCCCGGAGCACATATGTTCCGGCATTGGTTCACGATGTATCTGTTGACCAGGGCAGGCCTGTCAAGTGGAGAAATCATGAAGTGGCGCGGTGATTCAAGTCAGGAATCCATGAATGATTACATCCATGAGAATGCAGACATGATCCGTCTGTACAGGGAAAGCAGTTATACATTCCAGATGCATATCCTTGAAGATGTGACAAAGGAGGGAATGTGATGGGACAGGTGGACATGACGGTTGAAGCCGCAGCAAGGTTTCTTGGGATAAGGGCAGCCGTGCTCAGGGAGCATATAGAGCGTGGAGAGATTGACATGAAAGATGGGATTATTCCCGGGAAATCCATAGATAAAGTTTATGGCCAGAAGAAAGCATATATAAGCCTGAAAGACTTTCTGATGAAGTATGAAAATCTACGCTTTAAGCCTGTCACTGCTACATGTCGCCTGAAATATATAGATTTCCTTGAAGAAAACCGTTTTTTCGGAATAGAAATAGTCGAACCGGAAAAGATTTTATACAGCGTGCCAAACCGGGATGAGTTCTTTTTTTCCAGAATGGATGTATCTTTTCTTGAATACAAGAGCAGAGGCTTTTTTGATGATTATGGGCTGACTGAGGAGGAAAAGATAGAGCAGATATTGGGAAAAATGAAAAGCGATCCGAAGAAAGCCGGATATGTAAGAAAGTACATCCGTTTTCTTGACGACGGAGAAAATATTTACACACCGTCTTTAACGGGTTTTGTCAGAATAATCTCGGAGATGCCAAAGGTTGAGGCTATTACGGATGATGATGTGGTGTCAGCTATGGAGTGCGCGGATACAGCGAGGTCAAGGGAACATTTAGTGCGGTTCTTTACACTTGTATCTCAGGATGTCGCTGTTTGTTATGGAGACATAAAAATCAAGAACAAGGAGTCGGAGGGAGATCCTGCATATACCTATGAAGAGTTTGTAAAGCTGGCAAAAATACTTTTCAATGATGCCTATGACAAAGCACATGGACTTACTGTGAAGGCTCTTGGCAACAGCATATACGCGGAACAATGGATGTTTCTTGCCTGCCATTATGTATGTGGCTGGCGTTCATCCGATATCTGTTCCCGCTGGGTCTATCCCAACATTACGGATGACAGTAACCCGTTCGATATCCGGATCAGGTCACTTGCAGAGGACATACAGAACAATAAGATTCCAGAGACCGTATATGAGGATGTATGTCTTTATGTTATCAGAAGGATTGAAATGACATATAACATACCTCAAAAAACAGGAAAAGGTCGCTTGAGGTCGGCAATCGTACCGGAACTCAGAAGATTTTTTGGAAAACTGACACTTATAGCAGAGTGCCATCACTTCAATAGTGGAGAGGGGTATATGAAGGCTTACAGGGCACCAAGGTACAGGAACTGGGTTACATGCAGGGATTTTTTTGGAGAAGAATGTTTCTGTATTACCGGAATGAATTCGATATCATCCAGGAGACTGAACAAATCATATTTGCAGGGGATAGAGTTGGCGGCGCGGTGCAACGGCAGCACAGCACTCGTTGCTCATGTTGTTGCTGCTTACGCACGGAGTCATGCTGATATAGATACTACGGCGATATATCTTAGGGATCATGGGCTTACAGGGGAGTCAGCAGATGTGGTGCTTTTTATGATGATGCAGAGAGGTGTTTTCGGTGTTGCTTTATATCAGGTACTGATTGCCGCCTTCCCGGAATCATTTGGACGGCTTACATCAGAAGAGCAGTCCTGTCTGATGCAGAAGATACCATTGTCTGCATATGAACTTGAATTGTCCGGTAGCGTATACATGGCATCAGAACGGATTGCTGAGGAACTGTCAATGGGAAAGGCTGAGGTACCCATTGTCATATTGAAAGCGATGATGTCAGTAGCACAGGGAAATGGAGGTTCAAAGGATCAAGGAGTTTTCTGTATTCGTAAGGCACTGGGGTTTAGCTGTGACAGGCCTCATTTTGAGTCGTGTATAGCAAATCTGTGTCCAAACCATATATTTACACGTGAAGGAATTCCAGCGCTCCTGAAAGTAATCAGGGACTATACGGGGAAGGGAAGGGCGAGTGGAAATAAAAAATATATTATGGCGCTTAGGCGGTATATCATACCGGCATTCCAGGATGTTCTGAATGGAATAATCCGGGAACAGGGAGAAAACGAAAGGACTGCCATAAAAAGAATGATCGAGGAGGCTCTCAATGAATAACTTATTAAGGGAAATTGAGACGGAGGATGCTATTATCTATAAGCATCAGGTCTACAGTGTAAAAATGGTGAAGAAGTGTAAGTCGCTGTTTGACGGTTTTTTGGCTGACGGAAAGATTGTAGGCAGTTTTGGAGATGATACATGGGTGGGATACTCCGGCGTAAAAAAATTTGGGATAGATTTTTCTATTGATAAGAAGAATTACGACAGACATGCGGGAAAAGAACTCGGTATAGGCTTCAAGACAATGGAAACAATGCTTCGATGCTATGCGGTATATTGCCTAGGAGCATATATATTTCAAACAATCTCAAGCGAAAAAGTAGGGTCGGTCAAGAGCTTTCTTCAGGAATACGGTGATAAGGATTTCAAGCTGAATAAATATGGGACAGAAACTGTAAAGGAGTTCCTTATGTTTATAGGTACGCCGGAAATACAGCTTAGGGAGATAATGGGCCGAATTCCGATAATAAGAGAAAAGAAATCTGGACAGAGAAAGCTGTCCCCGATAATGAACTATCTTGTTATCGAAAACGAAGTCAATAGGATTTTTCGGAGCAACCCACCTGAAGATATATTTCGACGGTGGTTCCCGATTTTCTTTTGGGTAAATATAACATTTATTCTTCCGCTAAGGGCTACGGAAATGCTTGTCACACCAAAGGACTGCATACAGAGAAATCCTGACGGGAGTACATTCCTGAAGGTGCGGAGAACAAAGCTAAAAAAAGGAAGTAAGACTGTATATTACGACGTTGACAGGGATTATGCCGAGTTTACATACGAAATTCCGGATACATGGGTCGTGCGTGCTATTGAAAGGTATATGATACTCACAGGAAGCCAGGACAGACGTTTTTTGTTTGAGTATAGCCCATTGATGGTAAATGAAATGCTTTCCCTGCATGCGTTCAATAAGCTGATTGCATCCTTTGTGAATGAGAACATAATCGGCAACAGCGCTTATGAATTCGCGAGACATGCCGCTGGGATCGAAAAGTTTGAGTGTGTGACGGCAGGAGACAGCCGGCCTATTGCCATGGCAAACTTATATTTTCAGAATACGGGAGAGGATATATGCAGGCAGTTGGCTGATCACGTGCATATAAATACGAGCTCCGGCTATTACACAAATATTACCGAGACGATCTGGGCTTCGTCCGTGATACGTATGCAGAAGACAATGGATTATGAGAGGCGTCATCAGGGAGATATGTATAGAAAAGGGACACTTTTGACCGCAGAAGGAATGAGGTGCGTGTCGGAAAGGCGAGCGATAGATGAGTCCGATCTGAGGGATTGTGTGGATGAAGGCCATCTGGAGGATTGCATGGGATGCAGGTTTTACAGACCATCGGAAAAAGAACTGGATGATTTTTTGAAGGAACAGAAGAAAAAAGCGGATGAGGCAGCCAGGAAAGTCATAGACTTCATGAATGGTGTACTGGCGATGAAGAACAGCAGTAAAACACTGGAGGAACTGTTCCTCAGCGCGCAGACTGATGCCGTAAGATTTCGCATGGGTTGCGATATTAAAGCAAAGGAGATGTATGAAAAATGGCAAGAACACAAAAATACACAGAAGACAAGCTTTTAGAGGCAGTTATTAAATATGCGGAAACAACAAGTGGGAAGGTTAAGGCGACGGAGCTTGCTGCATGGTCGCGAAAAAACATAGAAGGGCTTGAGGAGGTAAGGGATTACCATTTTATGCGACCTGTAAAGGAAATAGATGCCAAGACTGGTGAAATGTCTGAGAGGAGTAAAAGCTGTACTACCCGAATCGAGGAGATCAATAGGGCGCGCAGTCTTACTGTGAGAATAAAAAAGAATACACTTCTTAAGGCATCCACCATAGATGAATTCATGTGCCAGCCGGAAATAGTAAAGCGTCATCAGATTGCGGAGACCAGGGAGGAAGTGGATAAACTTCTTGCCAGAAACGAAAGTCTCGTAAGGAATGACGAGGCTGTAAGGAGAGAAAACGCGTATCTTAGGGAACAGATAAAGATACTTTCTGATAAAACCGGGGTATTAGAACGTGACATGGGGAGGCTTGGCAGGAAGGTGACATATCTGATGAAATCAGTAGATGCTGCGAAAAGGAAGGACATGCTCGAAAACATGGGGGTGAAGGATGGCGAAATAGATCTTGATGTATATATGCGAAGCCTGAAGCAGGATATGAGTGGCGTAATGGATATAACGAAGGTGTTGTCGAGGTATCTCATAAAAGAAACCGAGAAGACCGATGATGAGGCAAACGCAAGTAAAGAAAAAGGGATGGCAGAGGAAATAATGTCAGGAATAGATTTTCGGGTGGACAAATGAGCAGGACCAAGATTACAAAAGAAAACTGTCTTTTGGACAACTATCCGGAGATTGCGGCTCAATGGCATCCAGAGAAAAACGGGGAATTAACACCGGGGATGGTTCGATTTAAGAGCGTCTTAAATGTCTGGTGGAGATGTGGGGAAGGCCATGAGTGGACAGCAAAAGTCTCGGCGCGTGTGGCAGGAGTGGGTTGTCCCGTATGCCTTAACATGAAAGTGTTTGTCAGAGGAAAGAATGATCTTAAGACTCTTTGCCCGAGGATTGCGGAAGAATGGCATCCAGACAAGAATGGAGAACTGCACCCGGAAGAAATAAGTCCTTATTGCAATAAAAGGGTTTGGTGGAGATGCAGGGAAGGACATGAGTGGGAAACCATAGTAGAGGCACGTGTGCGACAAAACAGCAGGTGTCCATATTGTATGGGGAAATATATGATAAAAGGCATCAATGATCTAAAGACCCTATATCCTGAGCTGGCATCTGAGTGGGATTATGGAGCAAACGAGAAGGAGCCGGAGGAATATAAACCCACAAGCCCGGCAAAAGTATCGTGGGTGTGCAATAAGGGGCATCATTGGATTGCCAAGATAGAGAAACGTACAGCCCGTAATCAAGGGTGTCCATATTGTTCGGGCCGGGTAGCCATACCGGGAGAAAATGATTTTGCAACTCTATGTCCGGAACTGATGGTGTATTGGGATCATGAAAAAAATACTTCGTTGGGGATAAATGCAGATGAAATAAAGCCTCATTCTGACAGGCGGATATGGTGCAAATGCGAAAAAGGGCATTCGTGGGAAGTACAGGTTAAAAAGTTGGTGAGAGGGGACAGGTGTCCTTATTGCGGGAATCATAAGATTATTTCCGGAGAGAATGATTTTGCTACACTTGCGCCGCAGGAGTTATTGGATGAATGGGATTATGAAAAGAACAGGACAGTTAAGCCAAATGAAATAGCGTTGCATTACGGAAAGAAGGTTTGGTGGTGTTGCAGTAAAGGACATGAGTGGAGAGGGACGCCTGACGGACGGCTCCGGGCGGGAGTTATTATCCGGTGTCCATATTGTGCAGGAATATATCCTGTCAAAGGAGAGACAGACCTTAAAACAAAAATGCCGGAAATCGTGGATGAATATAGCCCACGAAACAGAAGAAACCCCGAGGAAATCCATTGGGGAACATCAAAAAAAGTATGGTGGAAGTGCAGAGCATGTGGGAATGAATGGCGGTGTCCGGTGCATACTCGGACGAAAGGCGGAAATGGGTGCCCGAGATGTCACGGAAGAGGAGGTGATGCTTAAATAACAACAAAATCATAGCAACCGTTAATGGGGCAGTTGATTTAGTAAAGTCAACTGTCTTTTTTATGTAAAAAAAGGAAGGAGACAAATGGCAAATCTTTTAATTGTTACAGAAAAACCAAGTGTAGCCAGAACTATTGCTGAAGCCCTGAAGGTAAGGGAGAAGGAAAAGCATGACGGGTATATCGAGGGATACTCAGAATACTATGGCTGCACAATCTGGGTTACGTGGTGCTTGGGGCATCTTGTTCAGCTGTGTTATCCGGAAGATTATGATCCAAATTACGGAAAATGGAAATTGGAGGATCTTCCAATCATCCCGGATAAGTATCAGTACAAGGTTATGCCAGAGACAAAGAAACAGTTCAAAATTGTTGCAAAATTGATGAATTCTGTGGGGAAGTCTGAGCAGGATCAGATTGAAAAATCAACGTTATTAAAGGAAAAAAATTTTTTGGTTCCCGTAGA
>JAFUAW010000018.1 GCA_017460485.1 Lachnospiraceae bacterium
AACGGCTTCTGGCAGGTAATTAAGAGAATGCAAGAGGGCAAGCCTGTGATCATTCAGGGCGATGGTACTTCCCTGTGGCATCTTACCTTTAATTCGGATTTTGCTATTGGATATACAGGACTTATGGGTAACAAGCACGCGATCGGAGAGGCTTTCCATATCACAGGAGATGAGACGCTTTCATGGAACCAGATCTATGCGACCATAGCGGATGCTCTCGGGGTAGAACTGAAGGCTTATCACGTATCATCGGATTTTCTGGCAGCCGTCGGGAATAAATATGGATATGATTATACAGGCAGCCTGATTGGTGATAAGTCGGTGTCTGTTGTATTCGATAACAGCAAGTTAAAGCGTCTGGCACCGGATATGGGGACTCACGTTCCGTTCCACAGAGGTGTCAGGATTGCGCTGGATTACATCCTGTCTCATCCGGAAGAGTGCCAGAGGGAAGATGTGGAATTTGATACATGGTGTGACAGGGTAATAGAGGCACTGGAAAAGGCAAAGGAATCCATTTGAATTACTTACAGATGATGTTGATGAAATAATAGATAAATACAACTCGGAGGATTGAAAGTATGACTGAATTGGAGAAGCTCGAGGCAGGACTTGAATACTGTTATGACGATCCGGAAGTGGAGGCACGGAAGGAAAACGCCATAATTCAGTGCAAGGAATATAATGCCATTGATGATACGGATTACGATGCCCAGTATGCAAAACTGAAAGAGATGCTTGGAAGCGTTGGCGAAAAGGTATGGATTGCCAAGACCTTTAACTGCGATAATGGCAAGAAGATTTTTATCGGAAACAACTTTACGGGCAATTATAATCTTACAATCCTTGATATCAGAGAAGTGTACATCGGGGATAATGTGATGATAGGTCCCAATACGCTGATTTCGACCGTGAATCACCCGCTGACACCAATGGGAAGGAGACAGCATCTGGGAATTGCCAAGCCTGTAAGGATTGGCAATGATGTTTGGATCGGCGGAAATGTGACCATTCTGCCGGGAGTGAGTATCGGGAACAATGTTGTGGTTGCTGCAGGGGCGGTGGTAACGAAGGATTTGGCTGATAACGCCCTGTATGGCGGCGTTCCGGCTCGCAAAATAAAGGACATAGATAATGATCTCAAAATGAAAGACACAAAGGAGCAGTAGGGATATGACCAATGAAGAGTTAAGACAGTTTTTTGGTGCAGGTTGTGGATGGATTTACGTTGGTGCCTCATCTGAAGGAATATTATCTGGATAACCTTCATCCTAATTGCCTTGGGGAGGAGAACTATGGCAGAAACCTTGTGGAGGTAATTCGCAGGCTGGGAACTCAAAAGCAAAAGGCAGTTGAACGAATCGGGATTTTTATTGACAGAATCAGGAGTGAAAATGAGTAGAGTTGTTGTATTAATTGGAAGTATGAGAAAAGGCGGTAATACTGATTTACTTGCACATTCCTTTGCAGATGGAGCAAGTAAAAATAATGCTGTGGAAATAGTATCAGTTTCAGATTACAATATAAACCCTTGTGTTGGCTGCAATTCGTGCTTTACGAGAGACGGAAATAAGTGCTTTCAAGATGACGATATGTCCATAATCTATGATAAGTTAAGAAATACAGATATTGTTGTAGTGGCTTCGCCAGTATATTTTTACGGTATCAGTGCACAGTTAAAAGCTATTATTGATAGATTACATACACCTATGAGGAATGAGTTTCATATAAAGAAGCTTGCTCTGTTATTAGTAGGTGCAGCAACATTGCCGGAATTGTTTGACTCTATTAAGATGCAATATCAGTTAATACTTAACTTCTTTCATTTGGAAGATGCAGGAATGGTGCTTGT
>JAFUAW010000169.1 GCA_017460485.1 Lachnospiraceae bacterium
AAAATATCCGCGAAAAATAAAAAAGAACCATCTTCACTTTATCAAAATTTGGGGGTTGACGCAAGCATGAAATCAAACGAAGAACTTGTTTCTGAAATCCGATCCGGAATCAATGTCAAAAATAATTATGAGATGTTATACGGGCAGAATTTAGGACTAATCCGGCAATGGTGCAAGTGTTATTCCGGCATAGCTGAAATTGAGGATTTGTTACAAGAGAGTTATTTTTCTGTTATTCGTGCCGTTGAGCATTATGTTTTTGACAAGGAAGTGGCTTTTTCAACATATTTGCGATATTGGATACACGCCGGATGTCGAGAATATGCTAATAGATGCGGTTTTGCAATCCGGTTTCCGACAGGATATAGGCAGCAGATTGTGAGATATAAAAAGACCTATGATTTGCTTTTTAAGGGACAAGGGAGGGAGCCGACCAGAAAACAGATTGCAAAGGCTATGGATATTGATGTTGTACGCGTTGCGGAACTAGAAACATTTGCGGCTAGTATTATAAGTTTAGACACACCTATTCGGAATGATGATGATGTTACGATTAAGGACACCATAGTTGACGATTTAAGGCTAGAAGATGATTCGATTGATAAAACATTCAATGAAGAACGGAAAAACAAAATTTGGGGCATTGTGGACGATTACACGACCATAAAACAAGCTGATATATTGCGTGATTTGTTTATCAATAATCTATCTTTACGAGCTTGTGGCGAAAAGTACGGTATAAGCGGTGAGCGTGTCCGAGTTATTCGGAATGACGCACTTGCAAGACTACGGATTGGAAAAGCAAAAATGCGTTTGGCTGAATGTATGGAATATGTGGATGCGTCTGCTTATCGATCAGGACTAGGCAATTACAAATCAAAGCAATTCACAAGCCAGCCGGAGTATATCGCAATTCGTAAGCAAGAAATAGAAAAGGAATATATTGAAGGTTTGAGCGAAATTCGTACTTCCCTACTGTCTGAAAAAAGTGGGAATTAGTATTGACTTATGTCGGGCAAATGTGTATATTATACTTATGTCGGGCAAATGTGAGGTGATGATAAATGTCTGACAAAAAAATGGGTAGACCAACAACAAATCCTAGACCTAATAAGCTAAGCGTTCGCATTAGTGATGAGGATAAGCAAATCCTAGAAAATTATTGTGAAAAAGAGAATGTGAACAGAACGGAAGCTATTAGCAGGGGGATAAAAGGTTTGAGGTCTAAGTAAAAGAGGAAGTCCACCACCTACCACAGCAACGGACTTCCTAGAGAAATGCAGACATAAAGCCCACACATGAAATATTCTATCATGTTTCAAGGCTTTTCTGCAATACGGAAAAAGGAAAGCGAGGTACAGCATGACAAGAAAAGAAATCGAATCATTAACGCCGGATCGTCTTGAGAAAAAGAAGAAAGATGAATTGCTTTTTTTCCTTGATGAAGTGAGGCTTGAATATCAGTTAGAAATGCTTAAAAAGGAACTTTGCGATAAAATCCAATCATTTGCGACCACTTCAGAATTATTGGATTTGAAAACATTTATCGATGTAGCATACGAAAAGCATATTGCACAATGGGGAATCCTTCATGGATGCAGGGATAATCTAACGGTGATTGCTAATGCACTTTTACAAGATTTGCGGATAGATGAATTAAACCATCTTAGTTCATTAGTATTTTGGGAGTGCCTGGATAATATGCCGGAATATTTGAGCCTGCTGCCTTATCTGACAGACGAACAGAAACAGGTGCTTGCTAATAGGGGGAAAGAATCATGAGCCCGGAAGAATACAGAGAGAAAATCATTCAGATGATCAGATCTATTGACAATGAAAAGCACTTGATTTCCATTTATTCATTTGTATTAGGTGCATATAAGAGAGTTGGAACGGAGAAACATTAGAAATTAGTTTGTATATGGGTGTGTTCTGCTGCCTAGTGGGATACACCCATTATTAGAAAGAGGTGTATAGAATATGGCTAAAAGGCGTAATGATGGAAGATTGTCAAAGTCATTTACTGTTGGTGGAAAACGATATTTTGTATATGGCAGAAATAAAGGTGAGTTAGATCAGGCAGAGCTAGAGAAGAAACAGGAAATCCGGAAGGGAATAGACCGACGTAACAATCCGACTATGCAGGAGTACTATGATTGGTGGAATGAGAAAAGAAGAAAGACTGTTAAAGAAACCACGATCAGGGGGCAACGGAAAGAATTTGAGGTTATGGCTAGAGTGTATATCTCGTCAGCAAGTCGGACATTTGGTGAAATGAAGATAAAAGAAATAAGTGTTGATGATTTGATAACTGTTCAGAATGAATTGCTTGTTGATCACATGGCTAGAACGACAAATGATTATATGGCACACTTAAAACACGTTTTCAAGGACGCGCAAGCACAGAATTTGATTGAATATTCTCCTTTTGCCACATTGGACAATATCAAGTCTGATGGTGAGGAACAGGCACGAGATACATACCACAGAGCATTAACGATAGAAGAGCAAAAATCATTTTTTTCCAATGAAAGATGTAAAAACAGCTATTATTACAATGTGTTTAGAATGGCAATCAATACAGGAATGAGGGTAGGAGAGATAGGAGCCTTAAAAAATTCTGATATCCGGAATGGCATGATCCATATTGAGAGGTCTATAACTAGATGCGAAGATGGAAGTTATAGAGTGGGTGAATCTGCAAAGACGAAGAAGGGGAAAAGAACAATCCCAGTGACAGATTCTATCAAAGAGATTTTGGCAGATCAAAAACGAATCAATCAGATGTTAGATGGAAATGTGGTTTCAATGGATGATTTGATTTTCAAGGCGCCTGAACGTGGGTTACTGATGGCAACACCCGCTGACAGAGAGATAAAAAGAATCTGTAAGGCAGCAGGGATTGAAATGTTCACAATGCACGCATTTAGAGCCACATTTGCAACTCGTTGTATTGAAAGCGGAATGGGAATAAAGACCTTGCAGGAACTTTTAGGACACGAAAATTTCAATCTGACGATGTCGCTTTATGGTCATGCAATGGAAGATATCAAGAAAGCGGAAATGAACAATCTGAAAATATCTATCTAAGAAAACATACTGAATCTATGAATACCTCATGTTCGGAAAAACTGAATTTGAGGTATTTTTTTTTAGGATTTTTTTTGATAAAAATACCCCTCAAACAGTTGAAAACAGTAATTATTTTTGACTTCAATTTTGACTTCAATTTGCCTGAAAAACGCTGAAAAATGGCGTTAAAATGTAAATAATGATAAAACATGATGAACAAAGTGTATGTTCAATAAATGGCGTGAAATCAACAAAAAATAGCACTCCATGAAAAAACATGAAATGCTATAAAAAATAATGCGGGCAACAGGACTTGAACCTGCACGGTCTCCCACCAGAACCTAAATCTGGCGCGTCTGCCAATTCCGCCATGCCCGCTTGTTGATGATTAATAGTGATAGAAAAACTCAACATAGGATATATTATCATTTGAGGGTGGAAAAAGCAAGGAAATTATCTTGAATTTTTGCGGTTCTGCATATATGATATGGAAGAAGATACAGTGTTATAACGAACAATGATCATATAGAACAACATATATCAGAACATATGAAATGAGGTACGCACATGACGCTTACACAGTTAAATTACGCAATTACGGTGGCAAATGCCAAGTCTATGAACGAGGCGGCGAAGGATCTGTTCATATCGCAGCCGAGTTTGTCGGCATCCATTCGGGATCTGGAAGAAGAAGTGGGACTGGAGCTGTTCCGTCGGTCGAATCGGGGAATCTCTCTGACGCCGGAGGGCGAAGAGTTCATCGGCTATGCCAGACAGGTGGTGGAGCAATATCAATTGATCGAAGATAAATATGTCAATCAGGCAACCTCCAAGAAGAAATTCAGCGTGTCCATGCAGCACTACACCTTTGGGGTAAATGCGTTTATGGAGATGGTTAAGCAGTTCGGAATGGACCGTTATGAATTTGCGGTGCATGAGACGAGGACACATGATGTGATTGAGGATGTGAAGAATTTCCGAAGTGAGATCGGGATCCTCTATGTGAATGATTTTAACCGTCAGGTACTGTTTAAGCTCTTTGATGAGTATGGGTTGGAGTTCCATGAGCTATTAGAGTGCGGAATCTATGTATATATGGCGAAGTCGCATCCATTGGCAGACAGGGAGGAGATCGCCATTGAGGAATTGGACGAGTATCCGTGCCTGTCCTTTGATCAGGGCGCTTATAATTCATTTTATTTTGCGGAAGAGGTATTAAGCACGTATCAATATAAGCGTTTGATCAAGGCAAGCGACCGCGCGACACTTCTGAACATGATGGTCGGGTTAAATGGATACACATTATGCTCCGGTATCATTTGTGAGAGCTTAAATGGTGAGGAATACTGCGCGGTTCGTTTAAAGTCCGATGAGGTAATGACGATAGGATATCTGGTTCGAAAGGGTGTAACGGTCAGCAAGCTGGGGAAGAAATATATTGAGGAAATACTGAAATATCAGGACAAGGGATTAAAGTAAGCAATAGGTTGATATTGATTTTTTTAGTAAGGGATAAGCGGGAGACTAATATATTTCCCGCTTTTTTTGATTGTCTAAAATACCGCTTGCAATATACCCCTACGGGGTATATAATGCAGCTAATAAAATATGAATGGAGATATGATTATGCATAAACAAGGTACAGAGATCAAAACGGATGCGTCTTGCTGCTGTTCCTCCAAGACGAAGGAACGATCGGATCAGGAATACAAGGATCTTCTTCATCGTCTGAACCGGATCGAGGGTCAGATCCGTGGGATTAAAGGAATGGTGGAAAAGGATGCCTATTGCACGGATATTTTGGTACAGGTATCTGCGGTAAATGCCGCTTTGAACAGTTTTAATAAAGTGCTTCTGGCAAACCACATAAAGTCTTGTGTAACGAGAGATATTAAGGATGGGAAGGAAGAGACGGTAGATGAGCTGGTGGAAGTGCTGCAGAAATTAATGAAGTAACATATAGTAGATCAGTTGTGATCACAAGATAGATTA